>CAYYHT010000084.1:0-12617 GCA_964471355.1 uncultured Enterobacteriaceae bacterium | reverse complement strand
ACCCGCGACAGGTCGTACAGGCGATTGCGGTGTTCTTGGGACGCTCGGTCGGTCTGACGCGAAGGGATCTGCAATGGACCTGAACGACTGGCTCGACGACAAGAAGCTCATCGTCTGCGTCGGCTCCGGCGGTGTGGGCAAGACCACCACGGCCGCCAGCATTGGCCTGTGGGCAGCCATGCGCGGCCGCAAGGTGATGGTGCTGACCATCGACCCAGCCAAGCGCCTAGCCAACAGCCTGGGCCTGCGGGCATTCGGCAACGCCGAGACCCAGATCGACCTGTCCTCGATGGACGGTGCACAGGGCGAGCTGTGGGCCATGATGCTCGACAGCAAGAGCACCTGGGACAGTCTGATCAGCCGCGTGTCGCCGAACGACGAAGTGCGCGACCGCATCATGAAGAACAACATCTTCCGCGTGATGGCCGATACCTTCGCCGGTTCGCAGGAGTATATGGCGACCGAGAAGCTGTACGATCTGGCCCAAGACGGCGCCTATGACCTGGTCATTCTGGACACCCCGCCGGTCAAGAACGCCCTCGACTTCCTCGAGAGTCCCGGCCGCATGATCAGCTTCCTCGACGAAAAGGTCATGAACTGGTTCCTGTCGCCCTACGACCGCACCAGCGTCTGGGGAAGCCTGATGGGCGGCGCCAGCACGGTGTTCTTCCGGCTGCTCGGCGCCATCTTTGGTTCGGACTTCCTCGAAGACCTGACCGAGTTGATGAAGGACTTCAAGCACCTGTACGAAGGGTTCCGCCAGCGCCACGAAGAGACCCTCAAGCTGTTCCGCGACAAGGGCACCACCTTCGTCACCGTGTGCGCACCCACCGAGTCCAGCGTCGAGGTGGCCGAATTCTTCCAGCAAGAGCTGACCAGTCGCGATCTGCCTCGGGGCGGCATCGTCGTCAATCAGGTGCACTACTGCGAGGCGAGTGAGCACAACGCACGCGCCATCGTCGGCCCGGTCGCAGCCGACTTGGCCAGCGACCTGTCACCGCGGACCGTGGCCAGCGTCATGGCGCGCCTGGGCATGGCTCACAAGCGCCTGTACGAACTCGCTGAAGCCGAGAAGGTGTTGATGCAGAAGGTCAAGCTGTCGGGCCAAGGCGCCGACTTCTATCAAGAGTCCCCTCGACTCGAAGACGACGTCTGCGATCTCGAAGGCCTGTTCGAGGTGGGCGGCAACGTGTTCGGCAAGCCGGCGATGGGCCTGTAGTCAGGCCCATCACTTCACTTCGGTGATTGTCCTGCACAGATCGACCCGCTCGCTGTCGGCGCACTCTGGGTCGCCCTCGCAGCTGCCGGCAATCACGTTCCCGCGGCCCATCGTGACCACCACCTGCTTGCCCTTGAGTGCATCGAGTCCGCACAGATCGAAGTCGCCGTACCAGTGGCGCTCTACCCCAGTGCCGTCGACGTACAGCACGTAGCAGGCAGCGTCCCCGTTCTGCAGGTCGTCCAGAACTCCGGTCAAGGCGGTGGCGGGCCCGGTGATGTTCCAGTCTTTGGCCGATGGGATGTCGTCATTTTCATCGACCGAGTCACTGCATGCACGCTCGCGAAGCACGTCTAGCTTCAACACGTCGCCTCGCAGTTGGTACTCGTGGTAGGTCCCGCAGTCACCTGGACCGCGGGCCTTTTCGAACCAGTGCAGACGGTCGTTCACAGCGTCCCACTCGGGAAGTCCGAGCACGTCGACGCTTAGCCGCTTGGCGGACTCGGGCGGACCCAGGAAGTAGTCATAGGTGCCCTGGTAGGCGAACATCTCGCAGCTCACCTCGTAGACCGGTCGCCCATCGGACGTCGCGAGTTCCTTGACCGTGCGCACGAAGTCGGGATTGTTCTCGGACTTGGCGCAGGCCCCGACGGCCAACAAGGTATCGAGCAATGACCCACCCGGTGCGGGCGTGGGCGCGGGCGGCTCTTCCGAGGGGACCGGTGTCGGAGACGGCTCGGGATTCACCGGCGCCTCGGCAATGTTCTCGGTCTTCGGACCTGAACAACCAATCAGCAGCAGGGCGGTCAATAGGGATGTCATGGAACTCCAGCGATGAATCGCTCGGCACTCTACGACATCGCCGGGGCTCCCCTATACTGCGGAGGTGCTCGTACTCACCCTGCTCGCTTGCTCCGCTCACATCGTGCACGGGACCCACGACTTCGGCGGACAGACCGCGGACTGGACAGCCTATGTGCCCGACGACGATGGCACGGCCTACGGAGCGGCGGTGTTGCTGCCCGCCGACAACAGCGACGCCAACTGGCTGCCCCGCAAGGCTTCGCTGCAAGCCTGGGCCAACCGCGAGCACAGCATTGTTCTGTCCATCGACGCGCCGGGCCCCGACGGTTCGGGCTGCTGGTGGACCCCCCACAAACACCAACGGGCGTTGTTTCTGGCCGACGTGATGCAGGTGGCTCTGTACGACGCGCACCTGATCGACCCCGCCCGGGTCCACCTAGGTGGCTGGTCCGGAGGCGCATTCTTGGCCTTCGGCGCTCCCTTCTACACCGAGCTGCCCTTCCTAGGAGGCCTGGTCGGCGTGTGCGGTGCTGACGTACCGCGCGAGGACAGCACCACCGACTGGTGCGAGGTCGACGAGTATTCCGATGACCCCGAGATCGAGCTAGACCGAGACGCCGCGCGCAGTTGGGTCAACGGGCGCAAGGTCTACATCGCCCGAAACGATGACGACGACTGGGTGACGAACATCGATTCCGCCGGAACCCTGTGGACCGAGCTGGGCGCTCAGGTCCAGACGTACTCAGCGGGCGATGGCGGTCACTGCGCCTTGGACGTTGTCGGACAGCTGGTCGAGGGCCTGGAGTCCGTCAAGTAGCCGCGGTGGCTGCCCCGATGTCGACCAGCTGGTCGAGCAGGTTCTTGACTGTGGCTTCGCGAGCGTGAAGCTCGGTGGCCAGGTCGGCCATGGTCTTCTTGCCGTCGAGACGGCGCAGCACTTCGGCGGCACTGTTGATGACGCGAATCGGCTGGTATGGCCCATCCCAGCACAGCGCACCGAACACGTCGACCTCGCCCTCTTCAGTCAGGGTCGGCAGAATCAGCACGTTGCAGGCGGTCTTGAGCACGTCGCCGCGCACACCGGCTGGGGCCCGCTCGAGCATCTCGTGCCAGTCCGGGGCATCGGGGCAGATCAAGCCAGCGGTGCCATAGCGCTCAAAGGCCCACTGCGCCGGAGCAGCCTGGCGCACGGTCTCCATGCCCTCCATGCTGGCAGCGTCCCATTTGTGTGGGGTCTCGAAGCGAATCGCCACTCCGTCGCCACGCTCGATGCCCGCCAACAGGTTGGGCAGCTCGTCGACAAAGGTGTCGCCGTGGGCTTCGATGGTGGGGGGCGTCGGAACCGGCTCGCGGCCACCGACGCGGGTCCGCAGTACAACCGCCATCGCGGGGGCGCCGTCACGAGGACCGCGACCAACCACGAGGTGAGGCCCCGGGCCTGCCATCTGCTCAATCCACTCGACGTCGGGCATGGGCCAGCGTCCGTCGATGACTTGAGGAAAGCCCAGCACTCCGGCCACGACCTGAGCGCAGCGCGCGAGCACGGCCAGCGAGAAGCCGTCTGGCCCGTCGGTCCACTTCTGTCGGGCGTCCTCGACCAGGGAGGCGAGCGGCCACGTGTCGATCAGATCGTCGATGGCGGGCATGGCCATCATGACGCTGTGCGCGTCGCCGGCCGATGCAGAGATTCGGCTGACATAGGCGTTGCGAACGGGGCCCTCGATCAGAGAGCGCTTGTACAGCCGGTCGCGCAGTCGAATGCCGAGATCGATGGTGCCTACGCGTTCCTGCCCATGGGGCGGGTACGGTCCGGGCGGGTAGACAAGTAGTGGAGTCTCGGAGATGGGGGCCGTCCTCGACGGCGGTGGTAACGGATCGCCCGGATGGGTGTCACCTGCGTGGCTTTATTGTCGCATTGGATCCACGTGATCCCCTGCCAGCGGCACTTGTCACCTTGGCACCCCCTTTGCAGTTGCCTGATGTGTCTGCCGCAGCTTTCTTGCGGGGCCATTTTTTCCTTTTTGCTTTGTGAGACACCGATGTCGAGCCACGCTCGTGGACAGGACAAGTCTGCGTCGACGCTACAGCGATGAGCGCGAACAACAACGCCACAACCTTCGAGTGGTCCGACTGGTGGGTCGGCGACTGGATTGTTCCGTCAATCCGCGAGACGTGGTCCGTCGCCGTCGGCACCCGTGGGCTGACCGAACCTCAGATCATCCGTCGCCTCGACGGCAAGATCCGCGAAGCCATGGGCCGCCGGGTGGCCACCATCACCATCAAGCACGACCCTTGGGCTGGACGAGGCGTGCGGCGCCACCTCGACGAACACACCGACATCAGCTTCGTCTTTCGCCGAAGCGACACGCAGACCCTCGCCCACCTGCGACCGCCGTGACGCCTGGGCGTCGAAACTCCAACAGAGCGTCCCTGACGGCAGGGAAACTACAGGGGCGCTCTCTTGGGCCTTCGACGCTACACCTCCCGCCTCAAGTCGCGTCGGAGGTCCAAAAGGCCGTCTCTCCAAACACCTTGGCAGGGATCGAGAGGCGCCCTTTTGGACTTCCGAATCACCTTCGAGCCCACCGGCCTGCCCAGTAGACGAAGCGGACGTCGTCTGCGGGGAGCAGGTTGGTGGGCTGTCCTTCCCCGTTGACACCGTGGGGATCTGAGCGCCAGTAGTAGGTGCTGCGCGGCCTGGCCGACATCGGCAGCGGAGCGTCCGCAACCAGCGAATCCCCGTGCCCGACGTAGCCCAGCAAGGTGACCATGCTGCCGTCATTGAGCACACACTCACCCGCGTCGATCTCGTCGCTGTCACACTGGATGACCGAGTCATGCCAGACCGGTGCTGCCGGGTACTCGAACAGGCCCAGCTGAACCGGACCAAGCAGCGCGCTGTCCTCGAGATCCCACCGCGCTCCGTACGCGGTCACCTCGCCCTGGGTCGTCGCCCGAACCAAGTCGTACAGCGTCTGTCCCGTCGGCGAATACAGGTCCTCCATGCCCTCTGCAACCGCTGCCCTAGCCGATGTGTCGCACAGGAAGCGCTGACTCAGCCACGCCCCCAACCAGGCCATGTTGAGGTTGCTGTAGTTCGTGCGGGCTCCAAGCTCATTCAGGCCGACATGATCCCGCACCAGAGCGTGCAGCTGCCGTTGCTCAATCAGCACGTCGTGCAGCCAGACGTCCACCTCGACGTCGTCGGCAATCAGCGCAAGCGCCGCCACAATGCCCAGCACCATGACCGGATTGAGCGCGTTGCTCGCCCCCGGCACGTACGTTCGGTCCACGCTCTCTTCATGCAGGATGCCGTGGTAGGTCATTCGCCCGTCTGCATCGCGAATCTCGAGGTCGTAGCCCGACTCCTGAACCGTCATCAGGCTGTGAGCCAGCGCACGCGCATCTCGGCGCAGGCGCAGGCGGTACTCATCCGGGAAGTCGAGATCTCCTTGCAGGACTTCCCAGCCAGCCACCATGGCCGTGACCCAGCCGATGTACTGATCGCGGCTCGCCGAGTCCTCCCAGATGATGTCCGGGTACAGGTTGGACTGGTCATCCCGCCACGTGCCGTTGTTCTTGTCGTAGGGAAGCGCATCGCCGATGCCGTCGAAGAGCTCTGTGGTCTCGATACTGTCTCCGCCGGGCAGGCCGTTGTGCAGCATGGCCCGCGCAATCACCCCCTCGGTGCCGGTCACCTGTTGAGCGACATGCAGGGTGTTCAGCGCGTCGAACATGCGCTCGCGCGCGGCAGCGACCTCGTCACAATCGGCGCCCCCGTCTCTCAAGGCCCCATACCGGTACGCATCTGCTGCAATGGCGGGTCCAGCGAACGCGCCGGTCGCCTTATGCCAGGTGTCGACCGCGCTCACGAGCTCGGCGTCTCGCCACTCGCCCGTCTCCAGGAATGCGTCGACCAGGGCCGCGTCGTCGGCATCAGTGAGCGAGACCACACCGCTGGCCCCGGTGTCTGCGGCCGAAAGAGCCGTCGCCAAGCGGTCGAGCGCATCGATCTTGGCGGCGATTTCCTCGTCGTAGCCGGACTGTCCCGGTCCCGGAATCAAGTGGTCAGGTCCGGCCAATCCCGTTCCGCAACCTGGCGGATCGGCCAAAGGCAGCACGCACACATCTGGCGCAGTGCCGAAGTCTTCGGGACCGGTGCAGGCAGTCAGCAGCAGCAGGGAGAGCAGGTGCACAGTCGGACATCGTACCCGCAGCCACCCGCATTGCAGAAACTCTGCACAATGCGTGCGGAACGCCGTCACGTGTGTAGGGTCTAATCAGGCATGAACTGGACGGTCCCCCATTCAAAGATCGCAGGCGCCGGAGCAGCCGCTCTGCGCACGGGTGGCTTGCTCGTCGTCGCCGCCGCCTTCTTTGCCCTGGCCATTCACACACTGGCGCTGTTTGGCATCATCGGCGTCTACGTCTACGAGAGCTCAACCTTGAGCCGCCGCAGCGACTTCTGGCCGATCGCCATGTACGGCTGGCCCGTGTTTGTGGGCTTGCTGCAGTTCGGGACCTCGTTGGCCGTGTACGCCATCGCAGAAATGGGCGCCCAGCGCATCGTCGACGGAGAGCGCTCGCTATGGCCCGTTCTCGCTGCGCTGGCCATCGGCACCCAGCCGCTGTTCGCGTTGGTTGGCTCCAGCATTAGCCTGCAGGTCTTTGGCATCGTCGCCTGGGCCTGGATTGCGCCCATTGCCATCTACTGCGGCATGATCGGCGTCGTCTGCTACATGAGCGTCGCCAGCGCAGAGGTGTCGCGACCCGACCAAGTCCAAGAGGCCGCGGGCGTGCTGCAGGTCGTCCTGACCACCTGGATTATCGGCTGGGTCGCCCTGCCCCTGTGGAGCTTTCAGGGCGCGTGGTCGACCATGGCCACCGACTCATTCCTCAACCGCGGGCGCACGAGTCACGAAGCCTTAGCGGGCATGCTCTCGGGCACCGTGTTGACGGGGCTTGCTGTGCCAACGGCCGCCATCCTTTTGCTGCTGTGCATCTTGACCCTGGTCGCCCTGCAGGACGCCGGCCGCAAGCGACCGCAGTCCGCATCTCTGCTGCTCATCGTGCTCGGCGGGCTCATCGCCACCAGCCTCTTCGCCGCGGTCGCCACCCTGCAGATGGTCGGCACCGTCACCTGGGCAGCGCTGATGTTGATGCTGTTGGGCGCCGCGGTCCACGTGCTCACCCGCCCCAAGCCGTTGTGTACTACCATCGGGCCATGGCAGATGTCCGATGGCAGTGGATCAGCGTGGGTCGCGACCTCAAGGGCGATGACGCCCGATACGTACCGCGTCCCCATGGTGGAGGAGAACAGCTCGCAGACCTCGTGCGCCGCCGCCTGACGCCCATCGTGCTCACCGGACCACCGGGCAGCGGCCGCAGCACGGAGCTTCGACGGGCCGCCCATCTGCTGTCGAGCAGAAGCCACGGCCGCGTCGTGCACGTGAACTGGTTCGACGACCCGGCCGAGATCGAACCCGGTCCGTTCCTCTTCAAGCTCGCTCGCTACTTCTTTGAGGAGTGGGGAGCCGACGTCGACCGCGTGCACCCAAATCCCGCACTGGTCGAGGACATGCGCGCCAGCGACCCGTACCTGGCGCAGGGCTCTGGACGCACGCTGCCGCCACAGATCATCGCTGGCATCGTGTTTGAAGCGTACGCCAAGGCCTACAAGCTCGACCGGTTTGCACTGTTCCTCGATGGCCTGGACCAGGCTCCTCCAGACCGAGCCCGCATGGTGCTGCACAAGCTGCTCGAAGTGGCCCACAAGGTCGATCTCGTGGTCGTGGTCGGACCCGAGCTGACCAACGGAACCGCCTCGTTCGAGGTCTTGGACAAGTACCGGCTGTTCCCACTGCAGTCCGTGCGCACCGACAGCGGCAGCGACGGGCTGCGCTGGCTGCGAAACATCGCCCTGCACCGGGTCGGCGAGTCAAAGCTGCCCAGCCGCAAGGTGGGACGCCTCATCTCGACGGCGGCCGAGCTGTCCGGTGGGCTGCCTCGCCGATTCCTGGCTCTGCTCGCCGACGCCGCAAAGTACTCAGACCGACCCGATCCCGGTGTGCGTCAGCTGACGCCGGCCGCAGACGACCAAGCTCTGAGCCTGCGCCAATCGCTCGTCGACGGCGATCGCGCCGTGTTGAATGCCGCCGACGGCACCAATGGGCTCGAGGTGCCCGAGGACCGCAAGACCCGCCTGCTCAATCAGGGCATGCTGCTCGAATACCCCGACGGCAAAGACGTGAAGGTGCACCCGCATCCGCTGCTGCGCCGCTATCTGGACTGACGGTCTAGTCCTTACTCTTGGCCGCTTCGGCGGCAACCTCGTCGCGCAGCTCGGCGATCATGTCCTGGATGTCGCTGTCCTCGCCGGGAACGATGGTCATGCCATCCTCTTCATCCTCTTCTTGCCAGTCGTCATCGTCGTCGTCGCTGGGCTGGTCGGGGTTGAGAACCGACATCGGAGTCAGTGGAGCTGGAGCCGGTCCCTCTTTGGGCAGTGGCGCAGGAAGGCCGTCGTCGGCCTGAGCGGGGGCCGCAGCGGCCTCTGCTTCCTCGCCTTTGTCGTCACCGCCAAAGATGCGACTGAACCATGACATGTGGACTTCCCCCGGCCGCGGAGTCTATCCGATCCGCCTCCTCACATGGTACAGCACACCTATGTTCCTTTTGGTCTTGATGGGCTGCAGTGGAGGTCCGGCGCCGTGCACAGACGCGGTCGCCGATGCCTGTACACCGCTGTACAACCCGACCTTCGACGAGGCCTATGTCCGCACCTTTGAGCCCACCTGCGGAACCGGTGGCGCCAGCTGCCACGGACCCGATGGTGCCCAAGGAGGACTGGTTCTGGCTGATCCCAACGAGGCCTACGATCATCTCTCTGACTACGTCGTGGCCGAAGATGCTTCATGCTCCGAGCTGATCGTGCGACTGGCCGAGCATGGTGAATCCTGGTCGATGCCGCTGGGCGGCGAGCTCTCGGACGCCGAGGTCTGTGCCATCGCGACCTGGATCGACGACGGAGCCCTGCGCTGAGCGGGCCCTGGCTGATGTGGCTGTTGGCGTGTGGGCCCTCGCTCACCGAGGCCGAGCTGCTGGACCCTGCCGCCTGCCAGGACTGCCATCCCAACGCCTATGCACAGTGGTCCGGCAGCATGCATGCCTACGCCGCAGAGGATCCCGTCTTCCTCGCCATGAACGCGCGGGGTCAGGAAGAGACGGGCGGAGAACTGGGCGCGTTCTGTGTCGATTGCCATGCCCCCATGGCCGTTCGACGGGGAGCGACGACCGACGGTCTGAACCTCGACGAGGTCGATGAGGAGCTCAAGGGCGTCACCTGCGCCTTCTGTCACTTGGCCGATGAGGTCACCGGGACCCACAACAGCGCCATCGAGCTGGGCACGCGCCGCTTGCTAGGAGGCATCGCCGACCCGGCCAGCAACCCACACCGCGGCAGCTATTCGCCGCTGCACGACCGAAATGATCTGCGCAGCAGCGAGCTGTGCGGGTCCTGCCACGACATCGTGACGCCCGCAGGCGTCCACCTTGAGCGGACTTACGCCGAGTGGCAGGCCAGCATCTTTAGCGTGGACTACGTCGGCAAGCTGACCTGCTCGGGGTGCCACATGAGGGGCAGCCAGAATACCGCCGCAGATGCGGAAGGCGTACCGATTCGCACGGTGCACGACCACAGCTTCCCCGGCGTCGATGTGGCGCTCACTGACTTCCCTCAAAAGGCCGAACAGCGGGCGTTGATCGAGCAAGAGCTCGCGGGCACCTTGCTGATCGCACTGTGCGGGCGGGACATGGGCGGCGGAGAGTTCGAGCTTGAGGTGCAGCTCGACAACATCGGAGCTGGGCACAGCTGGCCGAGCGGTGCGGTTCAAGATCGGCGTGCTTGGATCGAAGTGCAGGCGTTTGAGGACGACGTGCTGACTTGGTCATCGGGCACCGTACCCAGTGACACAGCCGCCGTGGCCGCCCAAGCCGACGACCCGCAGATGGTGCTGCTGCGCGAGTCGATGTTCGATGAGGCCGGCGACGAGGTGCACATGTTCTGGGAGGCAGCCACCACCCAAGGCAACGCCATTCCCGGTCCCCTCATCGGAAACCCCGGTGCCACCCATGTCGTCGAGACCTGGACCATTCCGGGCAGCCCCACACGAATCACCGCCCAGATGCACATCAGGCCAATGGGTCTAGAGGTCCTGCAGGACTTGGTCGACAGCGGTCATCTGGACCCGGCCGTGTCTGACCAGATGCCCACATTCGTCCTGGCGGTGCCTGCGGAGTGGACGGCAGCTGACGGCTTCAACTGCGCGTCGCCCTAGTACAGGGGCTCGGCTAGCCTTCGACGCAGAAGGCGAAGGTCGCCTCGTCATAGGGCTCCATCGCGTCGGACAAGGGATCGACCATGCTCACGGTCACTTCCCAGAAGCCGGCCATGAACAAATGGATGCCTTCGACGGTGTACACGCCCTCACCCTGCGGCGTGATGACCTCTTCAATGAAGCCACTGTGGCTGTGATCGGGCATCCAAGTGCCCACAAATAGGTCGAGTTCGAACGGGCTGCCGCTGTTGTCGGTCACCTGGATGGTCCAGTCATTCATGCCCACAATGGCGGGCAGATCGGCCACATCGGTCAGCTCGAAGGTCAGCTTGTCCCCCGATGCGCTGAGCCCAACCCGCAGTTCTTCGCCGCGGGTCTCGAGCTCGCAGGCACTCTCGGCGGGCTCAACGGGGCCGTTGCAGGCGACGAGCAAGACTGCGGCCATGGGGAGCAGGCGATTCATGTTCCCAAACGTAACCGAACCAAGAGCTACCAGCTCACCGACTTGCCATGGACAGGTACCCACCAACCCGATCCGCGCACGCGAACGGGGTCTTCCTGCAGCAGGACCCGGTCGCCGGTCTGCAGCACGCACACCACGTCCGTGCTGGACTTGAAGCCGTTGTCCTTGGTGGGCATCTCGGAGCGCACCTTCTTGTCCTGGATGACCGTCCAGGTCTGACCGGAGGTATGCATAAAGATGCCACGCACTTGGGCATAGCCAAGCAAGCCGTTGGTCCAGGCCGAACAAGGGTCGTCATGGGGCATCGTAGTGGCGGTTGGCGACGGCGATGACGGCGCGCCACCCACTACAATCACCGGAGCGGGGTCCGTCGGCGGGGCAGAACCACCGCTCATCACGCCCACGCCAAAGCACATGAATGCCGCGCCGAGCACCAATGCAATGCCGCCAATGCCTGCGATGACCCCCGCCGCCATCAACGGCACGGGCACCGGCAGCTCGGTGGATGTGGGCTCGCTGGGTTTGTGGACCGGTGCGGCCGCCACCACCTTGTCCTGGGACAGCGCCTCCAACAGTGCCACACAGCTGGGCAGCCGCTTGTCACGGTCCGGCTCCAACGACCTCACAATGGCTTGGCTGATGCGCGGAGGCAGGTCGGTGATGAGGGTGTCTGGACGGGGGTAGTCGCCCTCGCGGGTCTTGGTCATCAGCGTCAGCAGGTCGTCATCGTCGAACGCCTGTTGGCCGCACACCAGATCGTACAGAATGCAGCCCAGCGAGAACACGTCCGCCCGCTGGTCGACGGTCTTGGCGTCCTTGACCTGCTCCGGAGCCATGTAGGCCGGCGTGCCCATCGTGGAGCCCGCCCGCGTCTGCGGACCGTCGGCGGTGGATTCGACGACCTTTGCCAAGCCGAAATCGGCCACTCGGGGCAGCACGCCGGTTGCGGTCTTCTGCATCAGCACATTCGCGGGCTTGAGATCGCGGTGCACCAGGCCACGAGCGTGGGCTTCGGCAACTCCAGCCACGATGCCGCGAAACAGCTCCTCGGCCTCGTCCACGGTCGGCCGGTGCTCGGCCAACCACTCAAAGAGCGACGGACCGTCCACGAAGTCCATGATCAGGCCAGGAGACCCGTCGATATCGAGCACGTCGGTGACCGGCACGACATTGGGATGGCGTAGACCTGCCTGCAGGCGGCCTTCCTGCAGCATGCGCTCGACAACTTCGCGCTTGCGCAGGGTCAGCACCTTGAGCGCGTGCAGCGAACCCAGCTGGGTGTGCTTGACCTTGTAGACCAACGCCATGCCACCTTCGCCCAGCACCGAGTCGACTTCGTAGTTCCCAACAATGGCGCCCGATTCCAGCACGGAGCACTATTCTCCGATTGCCTGCCACAATGCAATCGCAGCGGGCCTTACGACCTGATGCAGGGCGGCGATGCCCGCTGCACGCTCGGCCTTGGCATCGAGCACGCCAAAGACCGCAAGGGCGGGATCGGGCTGCACCGGCTCCATCGGGGGCAACGCGTCCAGCTGCGCAAAGACCGCGGCGACCGCGGGCCGCGCCTCGGGGAACTCGACCAAGCCCCAGCGCAGGGTTGCCCACCCCAGTTGCGCGTGGCGTGTCTCGTCCGCCACCACCACGGTCAAGCACTCGACGACCTCGGGATCGGTGCTGTGCTTGAGCGCCTCGGCGCACGCCGCCACAGACGCAGTCTCGTTTAGACAGGCCTCGGCGGCGACTGCGGCCAGGATGTGCGACGGCGTGTCGCGCACCTTGTCGGTCGCGTCCA
>CAYYHT010000083.1:0-15358 GCA_964471355.1 uncultured Enterobacteriaceae bacterium | reverse complement strand
TGGCGACTGGATTCCACGCCCCTCGCTGCCGAGCCAAACGCGCCAAACCCAAGCCCCCTCCGGAAATCCCCGCCGACGATGACGACGGCGAACTGGCATTGGGTGGCGAGGACTTCACCGACGAGCTTGGAGAAGAGCCACCGTCCGAGGAGCTGGCCGCCGCCGAAGAGGCAGATGACGAAGACTCCGTGGACATGGGTCTGGGAGGCCTGGGTGGCTGGGGACCCGAGGACGAGGCCTCCGCTTCCGAGGCCGCTGCGCCCAAAGCCGACGATCCGCCCAAGCTCGAGCGAAAGCATTCACGACGGACCCCACAGCGGACCATCGTCGGCTTTGGCGACCTCGACGATGAAGACGAAGATGAGGCAGACGACTTCCTCGAAGGGCCGACCCGACACGACCCGAACAGCAGCGTGCAGTTCGAAGGGGACACTCATCAAGAGGGCCCGACCGGCGAGACAGCCACGTTCGCAAGCGAGACATTCGAAGAAGAAGAAGAGGTCGAGGACGAAGACACCTCTGACGACAACACCGACGACAGCCTAAAGGGCGGCTCCTCTTCCTCTTCCTCCTCCTCCTCCTCGGACGAAGACGCAGAGGACGAGGCCACCGCTGGCGGCGGAGACGAGCCGGTGGCCGCATACGCTGGCACCCCTGCTCCCGCCGAGCCACGCAAGCCAGAGCCTGTTGACGAGGCGGAAGAGGATGAGGAGGCGACACCCGCGCCTGCTCCCGAACCTGTGGCGGCCAAGCCTGCCCGCGCCCCCGCCCCCGCTCCCAAACCCGTGCCCGCCGCTGCGAACGGCGGCATGCCCATGCCTCAGTTGATGGGCGCGCTGGTCGCAGTTGCCCTGATTGGCGCTGGAACGGGCGCCGCCATTGCGACTGTCATGGGACTCGGCGTTCCCGAGCCCGTAGCTGCCCCGCCGGTGGCCATCGAGCAGCCCGCTGAACCCGCCCCTGTTGTCCCCGCTCCCGTTGAAGAGCCCGCCGTCGACGACGCTGGTGAGGGCGAAGACGGCGAAGACGGCGAGCAAGGCGACGCAGACCCGGATGCTGAAGCGTCCCCAGACGAGGCTGAAGGCACCGACGAGGCTGGGTCCGATGACGCCGGCGCCAAAGAGGAATCCTCCGGCGACGACAAGGCTTCAGACGACAAAGCCGCTGCCCCCGCCGAAGAGGCTCCGCCCAAAGAGGCCCCCGCCGAAGAAGATCCCCCCAAAGAGGCTCCAGCTGAAGAGGCCCCAGCAAAAGAGGCCCCAGCTGAAGAGGCTCCAGCCAAGGAAGCCCCTGCCGAGGAGGCGGCCCCGCCGCCCAAGGAAGAGGCCCCAGCTGAAGAGCCTGCTCCCGCTCCCCCGGCTGAAGAGCCCGCACCACCGGCCGAAGCGCCCGCAGCCGAAGAGCCCGCCGCTCCGTCCGAGTAGGTACGAAGCGTCTACGACGAGCCTGCGGCTTCAACACGCAGCGGGCATTTCCGTCGAGCAGCCGAAGGTGGCGACGGCGTGATCCAAAAGAAAAGGGCGGCCCGAAGACCGCCCTTTGGCTTGGACTGCAGACGATTACTCGCCGGCAGCTTCCATAGCGGCCGCGACGTCTTCATTGTTCAGCGTCGACAAGGCCCAGAAGGCGATGCCACCGTTGAAGACGATCATGACGCCGTTGGTGACGATCGGAGCAATCACACCGCAGCAGCCGCCGAACAGCGCGCCAATGGCCGTACCGATGTCCATGAGGACAAGGGCCGAGACCATGGTCGGTGCAACGCTGGCCAGAACGCCGACGAAGGCGACCAGAATCGACACGAAGGGTCCGGCTGCCAGGGCGTAGGCGCCCATCTTGACAGTGCCGGGTGCTTCGAGACCGCGCAGCTTGAGTCCGCCGAGGATGGCGACGACAGAGCCGAGAAGGAAGACCACGTTGACGCAGCCGTTGCAGACGGTGAGCACTGGGCCCATGACCGTCGAGAACAGCCCAGCGAGGCTAACGATGATTGTGCTGAACTCACCGGTGCTGAACACCGATGCAAGGCCGGCCAAGCTGGCCAGTCCGGTGAACAGCGACGTGATGCCGCCAAGCACGAAGCCAATGACGGAACCGACGGCACCGAGGCCCCAAGCGATTGCGTTCAAGGCGCCGATGACAATCATGGCAATACCGGGCAGGTTTGCTGCCTCTTCTGCCGCTTCACGATCCAAAATGACCTCCATTGCGGGACCCACGCGGGGTATCCCCAGCGCGGCCAGGGTACCAGTGTTGTCCGACGTTTATTGCACTACCGAGTGCAATAAATCGGAATTCAACCGCCTCAGCGCGCTGCCGGCGCGTCTCTTCGCAGGTTCTGCCACAGCACCAGAAACTCGGTGCGCCATACCCATGCCCACAGCCAGGACAGGCTGAGCAGCGCCAACAAGTTCAGCGCATAGAGCCAGGGGCCTCCGTGGTTGTAGGCATAGGCCGTCGCGAAACGCCCGCGGGACATGGCTGTGAAGCTTCGGGTCATGCCACAGCTCCAGCACGGCTCGCCCGACACCAGCGCGGGGCATGGTTCGGTCAGCTGGACCTGCCCGCTCTCGATGGACTCGGGCGAGACCGCCAACGAGACGGCGATCACCGAGCCGGTTCCTGTGATCAGAAGTGCGATCAAGCCCAGCAGTATTGCTGTGATCCCGAGGCGCATCTGCACGAGCTGGTGCGCCTGGCCCATTGAGCTAGCCGATGCCCAGCAGCGACATGATCATCGAGATGAACATGAAGACGACCATGACGACCGTGTACCACATGGACACGGCCAGGGCGATGGCGTCCAAGACCAGCGCAATCAGGCTTAGGACGATGGCAATCGTCGAGTACATGGGGTTCGGATCGTCCTCGCCCATCGAGCCGCGCATGCGGACGACGATGGCCAACAGCAGCGAGATGATGCCCAGGACACCGCTGATCGTGGGCACCATCGCGCCCATCCAACCGATCAGGGCGCAGCAGGTGGAACACGCACCGCTGGCCACCGAGATGACGCCAGATGCCAGCGAGCCAAGCAGAGCCAATATGGACACCACAAGCGAGATGGTTCCGGGGACCGCGGAGATTTCTTCTTCTTCTTCCATTACGGACCGTCCTCACTGAGCGTGGCAGTGAATCCCGACTCCAGTAGCTCACCCGCGCCACCCTCAAGGCGTACCACAATTTCGGCGCTTCTTCCTTGCAGGTCGGCGAGATCGAAGCCGAAGAAGCGCATGTGGAGTTCCGGGGCGATGCGGTAGCCGGCGTTGTCTCCGACGTTGGCGCAGACGAACAGCTGTGGGTATTCGCCCTGACCCAAGATCTCGTCGGTCTCGGTATCGATGGCGTCCAGGAACACTTTGTAGCCGTCGGCAGAGTGATCGAGGCCGTAGGCCCTCACCAAGAACGGCGCGAACGGGGCTCCTCCCTGGGGAGGATCTCCGTATTCCAGGGTATCCCCACCCGAAAAGGTGGCGTAGTCGGCGTCCCGTTGTGCGAACTCGACGTACGGGTCAGCGGTGACCGGACACGGCCCGTCGGGGGTGTCGGGATCGGTCGGACAGCCCGCCAAGAAGGGAATCAATAGTGCGAATAGCGGAAAACGATGGCTCACAGAATCACTGCCCTGGAGTCGTCCCTGTGGTTCTGCCCCGTGCATCATCGATACCCTGAAATCGCACCGGTCGCTAGTTCACAACGAGCTCAAGCCACGAGTCCAGGATGATTAGCGCCCACAGCTTGGCCCCGGCGCCGGGCTTGCGGCCGACATCGCGGCGCAGTTGATCGAGCGATTCGGGCTTGTACAACCCAGACCGGTCCGCCTTGAGGGCCCGAAAGCGCTCTTCCAAGAACAGTCGTCCGGGACCGTTGAGCCATGGGTCGAGCGGAGTGGGCATGCCGCGCTTGGGGCGGTTGATGAGTGTCGGCGGCAACACGCCGTCCAGCATCGCCATGAGCGGCCAACGGCTGTGCACTGAACCACCTGGCCGTCGAAGCTTGAACGCCCCGGGCAGGGCGGCCGCCATCTTGACCACCTCTTGGTCCAGCAACGGAAAGCGGATGTCGATACCAGCGGCATTCGCGGTGCGGTCGAAGCGGACCAAGCTGTCGTCTCCCAGCCAACTGCGCAGAAATGCGTGCAGGGCAGCGTTCACAGGGTCGGTCTCGAGGCGCTGGTAGAAAGGCTGAAGCACGTCGTGCCGGACCATGGGGCGGGCCAGAACGGGCTCACGGAACAGCTCCATGCGTCCGTTGGCGTCAAACAGCCGGGAGCCGCCCACTTCGAGCTCAAGTCCGAAGTTGGCGGGGTCAATGACCACGCGATGGCCCCGTTCGAACTGGCGCAGTGGAACGGCCAGCATGGCGCGAGCGGGCCCTGGCAGTTTCTGGAACTGCTTGGCCAGCGTCAGGTATCTGGCGAAGCGATTCATCATGCGGCCGCCGAAGAGTTCTTCTCCACCGTCGCCCGAGAGCACCACCTGAACGTGCTCGCTCGCGACCCTGGCGAGCATCAACTGCAGGAACACCGCGGGATTTCCGATCGGATGCCCCAGAGCACGGATGCCATCTTCGAAGCTGCCTGCGAGGTCCGGGGTGCCAATCAGCACGTCGTGGTGATCGAGACCGAGCAGTCGTGCAACGCGGCCCGCGAATGGCGCCTCGGGGAAGGGATCATCGTCAAACGACATGGTGAATGTCGGCAACGGGCGGGTCAGGCGCTTGCAGGCGGCGGCGATGGCGGTGCTGCCCAGGCCCCCAGACAGGTACAGGCCCGTGGGGTTCGCCCCAATCAAACGGCGCTTCACGGCGTGCTGTACGGCGTCTTGAAGCGCCGGAATCACATCGCGCTGACTGGGGCGCGGGGTGTTGCGCGGCGCGTACAGGGGAGACCAGTACCTGCGGGTCTGCTGATCGTCGGACTTGGCGCGGAACCAGTGCCCGGGCTCGACTTGATGCACGTCCCGAAGCAGTGTGCGCGGCGCGTGAACGACGCGAAAGGACAGGTATTCGGAGACATTTTCCCGAGCGAGGTCGCGGCTGACCCACGGCACCTCAAGCAGAGCGGGCAGCTCGCTTGCGAACGCGAGCTTGTCTCCCTTTCGAGCCCAGAACAGAGGACGTACACCCAGCCGGTCGCGCACCAAGTGCACGACCTGTTTGCGGCGGTCCCACACGACAATCGAGAATGCTCCGTCCAGGCGCTGTGCCAGTCCCACGCCCCATTTTCGCCAGCACACCAGAACAGCTTCGGTGGCCGATTCGACGGGCTTGTCGTGCCCTACAGCACGGGTCAGCAGCTCGTGGTCGTAGATTCGGCCGTCGACCATGACCACCAGGTCGTCAGCGACGAGCGGCAGGTCGGGCTCGCTTCCCAGAATGCGGCGGGCGGTCTTGGCGAGCGCGACGGGTCCTTCGATAAAGCTGCCAGTTCCACTGGTGCCGCGGTGCCGTAGGCGCGCCGCCATGCTCTGAAGTGCTGGCTCTGAAGGGGGCTCAGCTCCCCAGTGAACGATGCCCGCGAGGCCGCCCACTCAGCGACGCCGACCTTTCTTGCGGCCGTGCTTGCTGGGCGGCGGACCCTTTTTTCCACGAACCTTGGTCTTGGTCTCGACGGTGGCCACTTGTCCTGCGGTCTGCAGCTGCTGCAGGCGGCGCTCGCCCGGATGCAAGGTGAAGGGCGACCCGGACACGTACCCATTTCGCAGCATCAGACCGATGATCCAGGCCAACAGTCCGAGTCCGAGAGCGGCAGGCGAGGTGGTCGCGACCACCTGGGGCGGTTTTCCGTCCTCGTTGAGCAGGAAAGACAGGGCGAACTGGACCTTTTCAGTCGTCGGCGCGTCATCTGGAATGATGGGCGGGGGAACACCGAGTCCCGACTGCGGAAGTTTCAGCGCCTTGACCACCGTTTTGGGCCATGTGCGCTCATGGTAGGTGCCGTCCGCTTCGAGAATCACAACCGAGAGGAAGGATGGATCGGCGTCGGGAGAAATGGCACGCGCCGCCACTACCTGTCCGCTCCACGCGCTGAAGAAGCCGCTGAACAGTAAAAACACCAGCACAGCCAAGGGCGTTCCTATGGCGGCGTAGGTGAGAAGCGGCTTCACCGCGCTCGGCGTGTCGTTCTGCGGTTCCACGCCGGGCGCTTAACGTGTTCAAATCGCGGCGGAGTTCTCGCTGAACAGGCACCGCCCATCATTGCGACTGGCCCTGCTCGCTGCCTCGCTTGCAGTCGGAGTGGGGTGCGCGCGGAAGCGCGTGGAAGGCGACATTGTACGCCGCATCCACTTCGATGCTGGTTGCGCGGCGTTCAGCTATTGCGACACTCCTGACAGCATGATTCGCTCCCAAATGGAGCAGTCCGCCAGCAGCGTATTGCCGCTTGTCAACCTGATCACGAGGCCCAAGGGCTACAAAATCGGAGCCCTTGATCGCGATGCCTACAGGCTCGAGGTGTTTCTGGCGCACAACGGCTGGTTCGATGCGCGGTTCGGCGGCTGGCAGGTGCATCGCGTCAAAGAGCAGCAGCTGTTCAAGCGCAACGGCCGCTCCATGTTGCTCTTTGGCTCCAAGCACGTTCGCGGTCAGCAGCGTCGCGCGGGCGTGATCGAGGTATTTGGACAGATCGACAGGGGAATACCGTCGACGATTCGCAGCTTCGAGCCCATCGGTTTTGACCAGAATGCGGGCGGGGTGGTCCGGGCGGCGATGACAGAAGTCGAGCTGCGCGAGGGAGACCAGTTCTCGCTCGAGGTGGTGGAGCTGGCTGAAGCCCAGCTCGAGGGCAATCTGCAGGACCGCGGCTTTGGCTATGCCGAGGCGGTTGGCTCGGTTCAAGCCTTTCCGGACGAGCACCACGTCGATGTGCGCATGCTGATTGGCATGGGCAGCCGGTCGACGGTCAGTTTTGGCGACGTCACCTTCTCCGGCGTCGACAAGACGCCGCTCGACAAGCTCGAGAACATGGTGCGCTTCCGTGGCGCGGCTCCGGAGATCACAGACGAAAAGGGCTGCCGCAAAGCGCTGGGCCAATGGCTGGTGGTGGCTGAACCCGGGGCCGACGCGCCGGTACCGCGGTGCTTTGTCGATCCCTTTAGCCTCAAGAAGGTCGAGCTCACGCGAAAGCAGCTGTTCAACACGGGCGCGTTCTCGGTGGTCGACGTGGTGCCAGACTTGAGTGTTCGCGGAGCCAATCCGGTGCCGGTGTCGATCGAGGTGACCGAGACCCAGTTCAACACGCTGCGCGGCGGTGTCGGCGTCGAGTACGACGGCTTTCTGCTCACCCCGCGCATCTCGATGGCCTACGCCAACGTGAACTTCCTGCGCCGGCTCGTGCGACTCGAGCTGGACTCGGGGGTTGGCTACAGTCAGCTCGCCGGCGGCACCGGACCGACCCAGGGAACCGTCGACCCCGAAAATCTGCTGTTCAATGGCCGCAGTGCGGTGACTTGGCCCCAGCTGATCGCGCGGGACATCGACGTGTCCGGCGTGGTGTCCTACGACCGCGACCTGCAGAATGGCCAGTTTCTGTACACCAATCCCAAGGTCGATTTGGGGGCAGTCTGGCGCGCCACCGAGTACGGCAAGATCTCGCTCGGACCGCACTGGGAGCTCTACAACATGCCGGACCTGCGCGGCGGTGCCGGCGGCATCGAGCAGCAGGTGGCCGGGGAGGCGCTGTTCGGCCGCGGATTTGACGGCCGCTTCCAGCTGACGTCGCTCGACGCCCGCGTAAATTGGGACTGGCGGAACGATCCCATCAACGCCACCCAGGGCAGCTACTGGGACCTGAACATCCGACAGGCAGTGCCGCTGGGCAAAGACGACTTCTTGTACACCGACGTCTCATTTGAGACCCGGGGCTACGTCAAGGTGCCTCCGGTCGGCAACATCGGCGTCTTTGGGTGGTTCACCGACTGGACCGGTGTGGCTCGGGTGCGCGCTCGTGTACTCAAGGACTGGACGGGCAAAGCGAGCCAAGGACAGGTCGCGGGCATTCCCTACCAAGAGCGCCTGTTCATGGGCGGCCTGCAGGACATCCGCGGCTTTCGCGACAGTGCGGTCGGCCCGTACGACTTGCTGTGCTTGTACGAGCCAGGCAGCGCCGATGGCTTCACCGGCCTTCAGCGCGGTGGAAAGGTGGTCAATCAGCGCTATTTGGCACGTGGAGGCGTCGCCGGAGCCAGCACGACCTTCGAGGCGCGCAAGGACGCATTTCCCGCCTACGGAATTGGTCTCAACGGCTTTGTCGACGTCGGGGTCATGGCACCCGGAGCGGACGACTTTGGCAACGCACAGGCGCCGTTGTACAGCGGCACCCTGGGCGTCGGCCTGTCCTACGACAGCTTGGTTGGACCCATTCGCATCGATCTCGCACTGCGGCCGATTGCGGCAAATGACCGCAGACCCGGTGAGTATGTGAACTGTGCAAATCACGACAAAGAAGCACGACCCTATGGCCTGTTCACGACCACTGATCGCTCTCCAGAGTACCCGGACAGCGTGAGTCAACCCGTCATCCAGATCCTGTTCACCTTGAGTCAGATTTGATGGAGCCCGACGACGTCGAGCCCCCAGATCCGCCCGAACCACCGATTCCGAACGATCCTCCCGCAGAGGTACCAGCCGGTCCCGGGCGGCCTCGTTGGGCACGGGCAATGCGTGTCTTCGGTGGACTGGTGTTCGCCGGACTGCCGGCCGTGGCCTTGGTGGGTGTCGCGGGACTCTGGCTATTTGGGCGGACTGCGGCCGGCAATCGAGCCATCCAGGAACTCGTCGAAGCGCAAGTCGACGGCTTGTTGGTTGAAGGGGATTTCGAGCTAGGCGGCCTGTCGACCAATCTCTGGAACTATGCCAGCGTCACCGACCTGAGCCTCAAGCGGGCCGATGGCAAGACTGTCGTTGGCGCCCGCCAAGTGGACGTGGACTTCAAGCTGATTGGCCTGATGAGGGGCGAGGTCGTGTTGCCCAAGGGCACCATCGACGGTCTGGTGCTCAACCTTGAGCTGACTGACGATGGCATGGACATCGCGAAGCTGTTTCCCGAATCAGACCCGACCGTGCCGGACACACCGTGGGACGGAATCGGTGTCGACGTCGACCTGCGGGAGCTGGACATCACCGACGCCACGATCACCTATCGCATGGGAGAGCGCGTCTTCACCGTCGGCCAGACCGATGCGACCGCGGTGTTTACCGCGAAGGGCAAGGTACTCACGGTCGATCAGATCGCGATTGAGGGCCAGATGGTGGACCCGACGCTCGCCGACGCCAACGTCGCGGGCAAGGTGGTGTTCGATGGCGACACCGTCTCCATCGAGCCCATCGACATCAAGCTCGGGGACGCGAGCCTGTCCGTGGCCGGAACCGTGGCCGATCTGCAGGAAGACACTCCCACCCTCGAGCTGACCGTCACCGCCGATCCGCTGGATCTGATGACCATCGACCCGCTGGCTGGGGGCGTGGGCTTGGCTGGCGCCTATTCGGGGGCCATCACGCTCGTCGGTCCCCTGCGCGAGACCGCCGTGCAGGGCTCACTCGGGGGCGCCGACGAGGACTCGGCAGGCAATATCTCGATCGATGCGGTGCTCGACCTGGGAGACAAGCAGGTGCCGTGGAGCGGGCAGCTGATCGTCGACGGGTTCGATATCGAAGATGCCTACCCCGGCGTGGGTGGGCCGATTGTGGCGACGGGGACCTTCGATGGCTCAGGCCGTGGCATCACGTGGCCCAGCGACGTGAACGTGAACGGCACCTTCGAACCGACTGCCCTTCAGGTTCGTGAATACGCAGTAGAGCCCTCGACAATACCGATCTCAGTCGCTGGCGGCGTGGTCTCTCTCTCCGATGCGAAGGTGAACACTGGCTACGGGCAATTCAGCGCCACGGGCACCCTCGATGCGGTTGGAGGCGAACTGAACATCGCGTTGACCGGGGACTTCGACGCCGCCGACTTGTCTGAGATCGGCGTCGAGGACTTGGGCGGCAAGGGCAAGCTCGATGTGGACCTGACCGGCAATGTGCTGGCCGAGGGATTGCCGCTCAACGTCGATGGCGAGGTGGTCATCGCCCCTTTTCTGTACACGGACGACGTGCGCTTTCGCCGGGTGGTGGCAGACGTCAAGACCCGCCTGTCTGACGGCCTCACGGACGTGTACGTGGGCGTGAACTGCTTTGATGGCCTTGTGTATGGCTACACCGTCGAGACAGTGGCCGTGCCGGACGTGACGGTGCACCGGGACGTCCTCGGAAATCTGGACGTTGTCGGGACCGCCGATGCCAACGCTCTGCGCCAGCCGGGTCTGCTGGCGGTGGACTCCGCGGTGGGTCCGTTCACTTTCAATTTGTCCGCCGCCGAAGGAAGCGAGCCCGTCGTCACCGCGGACATGGAGCTTGGGCCACTGGTCGTGCAGGCCATCTCGGCGGACGGTGGCACCGCGGTCATCGACATGGCCGACGGCATCGTGGAATTCGATGTCGAGTTGGCCCAGGGCGCGCGGGAGTTTCTCTCGACCCAGGGCACGTTCGGACAGGCGACGTCCGAAGTCCGCATGGAGAGGCTGCGCGTCTCGCCCGAGGCGAATGCCCGGTGGACGGCTCCGGGACCGGTGTGGTTCACGCTCTCCGAAGGCGGTCTGGCCGATGCGCACATCGATCTGCGGTCTGACCGCGGCGACCTGAAGTTAGACGGCAGTGTGGGCACCGTCGGTCCGATCGGCGGCACACTGAGTGTCCACCACCTCGATCTGGCTCTGGTGGACCGCCTGGGGCGCATGCATCAAGAGCTCGGTGGCACCCTAAACCTCGAGGTCGGCCTCGCTGGCACCGGGCAAGAGCCCGAGTTTCAGGCCGCGATCAAGACGGCGAATTTGGAGCACTCCAGCTTGGTTGGAGCCATTGGCATCGACGGCACGGTGCGCGGAAAGGACGGCGAGCTCATCACCGACTTGGTCATTGCATCGCTGGAGCAGGACACCATCGAGATCGCCGGTTCGATACCCGCAAAGCTCGATTTCGCCGCGTTTGACTTGGCTCCCCGAGAGCGCGTGAACCTCACCATCGATGTGCTGCCGGGCGCTCTCGACCGCTTTGACACCTTCTTGGGCGAAGACAGCGAGCTTCCACTGGGCGTGGTCTCGGCCCGATTGCTGGTCAACGGTTTTCTGTACAACCCGAACCTAGGTCTGGCGGGGGTGCTCGAGGCAAACCTGGACGGCTGGGACGACAACGGACGGACCGAGTTCGAGGTGATTCGTCGCGGGGGCGCCCTGACCTGGCATACCGCCCTGTACGAGGGACTGAATCCGGTCGGAGAGTTCGGGGGCACGGGCACGACGCGAATGCACGAGGTCTTCGACTTCTACCTGACCGGCGGACCAGAGCCCGACTTTGGCGACTACAGCACCTTCGTTGACGACATGTGGTCGCAGCTCGAGCTTCGCGATGCTCCAGCCGCCTCGTTGGCGGACCTCGGGGGCTCCAAGACCGATGTGATGGGCGATGTGGACCTCATCTTCAGCGCCAGTGGGTCTCCAAACTCTCCGGTGCTGAGTGCGGCGGGCTCCTGGCACAACGCCGCCATTGGCAGTGCCGATGTGGGTCTGGCCATCCTGGACTTCAAGCCGTTTGGTGATGGCTACAACCTGACCATGGACATCAGCTTTCCAAATCCCAATCTCAAGGAGGACCAGCCCGACCCGACGCTGCTGGTGCGCGGTTTCATGCCTCTGGCGGTCGATCTGCGCGAGAAGGACCACAGCAAGTGGAGCTCCGGGGATTGGGACTTGTTGCTGACGGGGGTGGACGTGCCGCTCGCCCTGGCCACCCTTGCCGATCCAGGGGTCAAACGCGCCGCTGGGGACATCCAGATCGACGGCACCGTCAAGGGCGCACTCATGAAGCCCAAGCCGGACGTAACGGTCGCCGTGTCCGATGGCTTGGTGGACTACGCGCCCCTGGGCGTCACCTTTGAAGACATCACGATGGACATGCACACCAACGAGCGCCGGGTGAAGTTGAGTACGTCGATGAACACGCGCCCGATGTCCAAGGGCGCGTTCGTCGAGGACCTGGGCAATGACCTCTTCGGCCTGGTCGATGAGGTCGATGTCATGGCCGAAGGCGCCCTGAGCGGCCAGAGGGCGGGCGGAAACCGCTCACGCCGGTCCATCTTCGTGGGGGGTACGGCGCGACTCGAGGACTGGACGCCCACCACCATCGGCGGGCAGGTACGGCTGGACCGGGCGCTGCTGTCCGCCACCGAACAGCTCGACCTGGTGGTCGACGGCGTGCGCGACCCCAAGACCCACCAGGCGATCTCGATTGGCGGCACGTGGCCCGAGCTGCAGGTCGACGGCGCAGTTCGGGTCGATCGCGCCACTGTGGTCCGCGATACCGTCTCGTTCCAGTCCGCCGCTCCCTTGAAGGTCTCGAACGCGATTGTGATTCACCGTGCAGGGGTTCAGGTCCTCGATCAGGTCGTGAGCACCGAACCGCCCATCTACCAAGACTTCGACGTGAACATCGACGTCGACTTGGGGCGCCGTGTCGATGCGTCGGTGTTCATGCCGATGGCTGATGACTTCGGGCAGTTCTTTGCCCAGGCGTTCCGCACCGACGTCGTGGCCAAGGTCGGCGGCAAGCTCAAGGTTGGGGTCGAACAGGCCGAGATCGTCGTGTTGGGCGAGGTCGACATCTTGGAGGGCACGGTTCGGGTGCTGCACCAGACCATGGCGCTCGACGGCGGCCGCATCTTCTTTGCGGGCAGTGACTACTTCGAGCCGCAGCTTGCGCTCACCGCCGCCCAGACCATCTCGGGAGCCCGTGCCGAGGTGAACATTGCGGGCACGCCATCCAAGCCCGACGTCACGTTGAGCAGTCCGGACTACGGCGATCAATCTCAGGTGTTGATGATGCTCCTCACCAACAAGCGCCCCGAAGAAGTCAGTGCCCAGGGCTCTGCATGGGTGCAGCAGGCGGCGATCGAAGCGGCCAAACAGGCGTTGTTTGGCGGGGGCACCGGCGGCGCTGGTTTCGGCTCGGCCACTGTCAACCTCGACATCGACGGCACTGTGACCGTTGGCGTTCCCGTCGGGCGCAACATCTTTGTGGAGTACGAGGCCAAGCCGAACAGCCAAGTCGAGAACACTCAGGCGGTCTCGGTCGAGGCCACAGCTCCTTGGGAAGGCTTTCAGGGGGTCGTGCTGCAAGGGGCGACAGGCGACAAGTACAGCACTGCAGAGTTGGGCTTCGAGAAGCGTTTCGACCGGTTCCGCTGGCCCTGGGCAAAGAGCGAAGACGACGAGAAGCCGGACGACGACTGACTCTCGCGTTAGCCGCGCACCCCTGAAGGGAGTCCGCGATGAAGATCGTCTGCGCTTACTCCGGGGGTCTCGACACCTCGGTCATGGTTCATTGGTTGAAAGAGCGTTTTGACGCCGAGATCATCACCTACACAGGTGACCTCGGTCAGGGCGAAGACCTCGAGGCCGTTCGCCAAAAGGCACTCAACACGGGCGCCTCACACGCGGTGGTCGATGACCTTCGCGAGCGCTTCATCAATGAATTCATCTGGCCCGCTCTCAAGGCGAACGCTCTGTACGAGGGCCGCTACCACATGCACACGTCGCTCGGCCGTCCGCTTCTGGCGCAGCGCCTGTGTGAAGTCGCCGACGAGTACGGCGCCGATGCGATCGCCCACGGCTGCACCGGCAAGGGCAACGATCAGGTCCGCTTCGAGGTCGCTGCGGCCTGCTTGGCTCCTCATCTGCAGATCATCGCCCCACTGCGTGAGTGGGAGCTGACCACGCGCGAGCTCGAGGTCGACTACGCGGTCGACCACGGCATCCCCATTCCCATCACCAAAGAAAAGCCCTACTCCATCGACGAGAACATCTGGGGCTGCGCCATCGAGTGTGGCGAGATGGAAGATCTATGGACCGAGCCGCCGGCCGACGTGTGGATCATGACCAAGGATCCGGGCCAGGCCCCGCGCGGCAGTACCGAGATCACCATCGGATTCCGTCGCGGCATTCCCGTCAGCGTTGATGGAGAAGAGCTCAACGGCATTGAGATGCTCACTCGCTTGAACAAGATGGCCGGCGAATACGGCATCGGTCGTATCGACATGGTCGAAAACCGCTGTGTGGGGCTCAAGAGCCGCGAGGTCTACGAGGGTCCCGCAGCCATCGTGCTGTTGCTGGCGCACAAAGAGCTCGAGCAGGTCGTGTTGGACCGTGCCACCGCTCAGTACAAGGCCAAAGTCGGTGCCGACTTTGCCGGCCTGATCTACGACGGGTTGTGGTTCGGACCGCTTCGCGAGGCCATGCAGGCGTTCATCGACCAGACTCAAGAGCTGGTCACCGGCGAGATTCGGGTGCGCTTGAGTGCGGGCGTGGCTCAGATCACCGGGCGTCGCAGCCCGTACAGCCTGTACGACGCCGGCTTGGCGACCTATTCCGAGGGCGACACCTTCGACCGCGAGGCTGCTGGCGGCTTTATGAAGCTGTACGGCCTTCCCTACCGAACCTGGGGTGCGGCTCGTCGCAAGATGGGCAAATGATGCGGCTGATTGCCGTTGGTTGCCTGGCTCTGATGAGCACGGGCTGCGTCACTCGGAAGATGCCATTGACCGAGTGCCTGGAAACGGGCCTTGGACCGATATGTGGGGCCAGACTCTCTTCAATAACGAGGCCAATCTGCAGCTTGGACCGAACGGCGTCATCAGCATCGATGAAGACGCCATCAGCAGCTGCTCCGAGCCGCGCCGCTTGTACTGCTTCAGCACGAACTAGGTCCTTCCCTTCGAGTCATCGGCGAGAATAGTCTCGTGGAGGCATGGCTTGGCCGACGAACGCGTCACCGATGCGCAGCTTGCGGAACTGGTTGCTGGGATCTCAGAGGACAGCACCGGCGGGGCCTATGAACTGCGCACTCTGGCGGCCCAGGGGGCCGATCTCGATGGGTTTGCCGACAACCTCGCCCAGTGGCTGACTGGCAAGTCCCGTGGACACTCGGCGCTTGTTGGGGCGGCGCTGGCCTTCTCTCACGCCCACGCGTCTCGGTGGCCGGCCCTTGCCGATCTGGCAGGCCATAGCAATGCAAACACGCGTTGGGGCGCGATCCGGGCCATGGCTGAGCTGTCTGCTGCGGGGCCGATACCGCCTCAGATCGTGGACCACCTTGGTCTGGCCACCACCGATGGCGACCGCGAGGTGCGCAAGCAGGCGCTTGAAGGACTGGGGGACTCGCGCAAGGCGGACCGGCTTCCCATTCCGTCGGTATCCGGACTGGTGGCCATCGTGGTGCGTCTAGGTACCGAGCCTCAGGGCGCCGAGTACCTGCACGACATCGCCGTGCG
>CAYYHT010000082.1:1265-15386 GCA_964471355.1 uncultured Enterobacteriaceae bacterium | reverse complement strand
CGGCGGCCCTCAGCGTCAGGCCGCCGACCTCGACGTCGAGGGTGTGGAACTCGGGCTGGTCGCAGGCGACCATCGTTCCGGCGGCAGAGCCAAAGCCGTCCCCGTCGTCATCGAGGTAGAACATCGTCGCGTCGCTCGCGTCGTTGTCGACCACTCCGTCGCAGTTGTCGTCGATGCCGTTGCAGGTCTCGGCCACGTCTGGCCCGACAGCACCGTCTTCGTCATTGCAGTCCGCCCAATCGGGAATGCCGTCCTCGTCGTTGTCGACATCGTTTCGACAGGCGGTGGACATGAGGAGGACGAAGGTCGCAAACAGGAGTCTGTGCATGGATCTGCCGGGGAAGTGTATGGATGCGCATTCGTAGTGGAAACGGAACGAGCGCATTTGCACATGGTAGTTGGGGCTTTGCCGATCGTCAACGGCTCTGAGACGCCGTTTGTATGCGAGTTTGCGCTTGGCTTCGGCAGATGCTCAGAGCTCCAGCCAATCCTGGTCCACAAAGCCGACTCTGCGCCCGCCGTCGGCGGTCTGAACCACGACGGCAAAGCGCTGGCGCCAAGCATCCATGGCCGCGACGAAGACCGATTCTTCGAGCGCACGGGCACGGAGCTCCCGGACCTGAATCGTCAGGCCAGCGGTGCCACGTTCGGCCCAGGCCATGACCCCGCTTCGATCTGGGCGCACGTGCTCAGGCAGCAAGGGGTCCGCCATCACCCAGTTGCAGACGAAGCCTCGGCACGTTGCCGGGCGGGCTGGGTAGACACCGCACCCGGCGCCCGTCAGATGAGTGCATGCGACGCCCGCAGCAGAGCTGACGGCCGGAATGTCCAGGACGACACAACAGACCTCACATGCGCCGCAGGTCCTCACGGTGGGCGTGTCTACTTGCGCCGCCGCATCAGCATTGCGCCCAGCATCAGAATGCCGAAGGGCGTCCGGTCGCCGGGTGCGCCGGTCGCACAGCCACAACCCAAGCCGTAGCTGTCCGGACCTGTGGGGGCGGTGTCCCCAGCGCCGTCGGAACCGTTGTCGAACATGGCATCAACCGGTTCGGCACCGTCATGTACGCCGTCGTTGTCGCTGTCGTTGTCGAGCCGGTTGTCGATGCCGTCGCCGTCAAAGTCGCCGTCGGCTTCTTCGGAGCTGGGCACGCCGTCGTTGTCATCGTCGTCGTCGAGCAGATCGGCGATGCCGTCTCCGTCGGAGTCGCCAAAGCCCTCAGTCAGGTCGTCCACGCCATCGCCATCGGTGTCGCTGCTGGTTGGGTCGGAGCCCGCCGCCACCTCGTCGCCGTCACTGATGCCGTCGCCGTCGGTGTCGTCGTTGTCGGGCGCTGTGCCAGCGTCGACCTCATCGCCGTCGTCGACCCCGTCGCCGTCACTGTCCGGATTGAGGGGGTCGGTGTTGGTGACCCAGACTTCGTCATAGTCCGTGATTCCATCGGCATCGGTGTCGGCATTGAGCGGATCGGTGCCCCACAGGTCCGTCTCGTCGTCGTCGGTCAGGCCGTCGCCGTCTGTGTCTCCGCCGCCGATCTCTGCGTCGAAGCCATCGCAGTCTTGGTCGATGGTGTCAGCGGGAATGTCCGTCGCTCCAACATAGATCGTGTCGTCATCGTCGTTGCAGTCGCCGCCCCAAGGTTCGGCATCCTGGCCGTCGTAGTCCGCGTCCCAGTCGTTGGCGCCGTCGCAGTTTTGATCGAAGCCGTCGTACCAGAACTCTTCGGCCAGTGGGTTGAAGTCAGCGTCGTCGTCATCGCAGTCGTCGCCGCCACACTGCGACCCAGCAAAGCCGTCGTTGTCGCGGTCGCATGCAGTGGCGTCGATGCCGTCGCAGTCCTGGTCGATGAAATCGCCGGGAATGTCGGTGGCACCGGGATTGATGGTTGCTAGGCTGTCATCGCAGTCGGTGTTGTCGGCAACCCAGCCGGCGGGCGCGTCGCAGGCGTCGACCGCATTGGTCTGGCGTCCGTACAGGTCCCCGTCATCGTCCTCGTACCAGCTGGTGCCGGTGGCCGTGTCGACGCTGGGGTCGGCGTCGTCGACGCTGGCGTCGCAGTCGTCGTCGAGGTCGTTGCAGACTTCCTGTGCAGAGGGGTTGACGGCGATTTCGCTGTCGTCGCAGTCCGCATCGTTGAGGACGCGACCGGCAACGGCGTCGCAGGACTCGACGAAGTCAGAGGCCAGGCCGAAGCCGTCGGTGTCGTCGTCGAGGTACCACTTGGCCTTGAGCGTCTCGTCCAGGCTTGGGTCGGCGGCGTCGATGTCGCCGTCGCAGTCGTCGTCGATGGTGTTGCAGACCTCGACGGCCGCGGTGTTGACCTCGGCATTGCCGTCGTCGCAGTCCGTCGCGTCGGTGACGTAGTCGGCAACCGAGCTGCAGGCGTTGACGCTGTCTGTGGGGTCGCCGAATCCATCGCCATCGACGTCGTGGTACTGGTCGGTGAATGTGTAGGTGCTGCCGTCGTCAGGGGTGCCGCTGCAGTTGTCGTCGATGCCGTTGCAGATGTCGGTCTGTGCCGGGTTCACCGCGTCAGTGCTGTCATCGCAGTCCGTTGGGTTTGCCGCGTAGCCGGAAACGACCTTGCAGTCGGTGATCTGGGTGCTGCTGTCGCCGAAACCGTCGTTGTCGAGGTCGAGCCACTGGTCAAGGAAGGTGAAGCCCTCGTCGATCGATGTGTCACAGTCGTCATCGACAGCGTTGCAGACCTCTTCGGCACCGGGGTAGACGCCATTGTCGGCGTCGTCGCAGTCGGTGTCGTCGAGGATGTAGGTGGCCGGCTGGGCGCAGGCGGTCTTTTCGTCGGTGCCGTCGCCGAATGCGTCACCGTCCGCGTCTTTGTACCACAGCTGCCCTGGGAACAGGATGGGGTCGGAGTCATCGCAGTCGGTGCTGTCGGCGACGTAGCCGGCGGGCACGGTGCAAGCGTCCACATTCACCGCGCTGTCGCCAAAACCATCGACGTCGCTGTCTCGATAGAAGGTCGTGGTCAGGAACTCGTCGATGCCGGCCGTGCAGTTGTCGTCGATGCCGTTGCAGGTCTCGGTGGCGCCCGGCTTGACCGCTGGGTCGCCGTCGTCGCAGTCGGTGTCGTCGAGCACGTGCATTGGCGGCGCGACGCAGGCGGTGACCGCGGCCACGGTGCTGTCTCCGAAGCTGTCCCCGTCGAAGTCCGGGTAGTAGCTGTCTGTGCCCAAGCCCTCGTCGATGCCACCTGTGCAGTTGTCATCAATGCCGTTGCAGACCTCGGTCGCGCCCGGCTTGACGGCGGGGTCGCTGTCGTCGCAGTCGCTATTGTCGAGCAGATGGTCGGGCGGAGGCGTGCACGCGTTGACCGCCGTCGCCGTCAGGTCCCCAAATCCGTCCGAGTCGGAATCTGGGTAGTAGGGCATGCCAACGCCTTCGTCGGCGTTGCCGTCGCAGTTGTCGTCGATGCTGTTGCAGATCTCGGGCGCGCCTGGCTTGACGGCAAAGTCGCTGTCGTCGCAGTCGGTGTTGTCGTCGGTGTAGAGCGCGGGCGCCGAGCACGCGTTGATTGCCGTTCCATCGGTGTCCCCAAATCCATCGACGTCAAAGTCCGGGTAGTAGGGGGTGGTCAGGCCGACATCTATTCCGCCGTCACAGTCGTTGTCGAAGCCGTCGCACACCTCGGTCGCGCTCGTGTTGATCAGCGGGTCGAGGTCGTTGCAGTCGATGGTTGCGTCTTCGCCGTCTCCGTCCTCGTCGACCAACAGGCCATCGGGACCGCCCCAGGCACCGATGGTGTTGCCGACGCCGTCCCGGTCGAGTCCCCACGATGTGTCGCCATCGTCGATTCCGGCGCTAGTGGACAGCAAGCGGTAGTCGCTGATCTCGCAGTTGCCGGTGATGTAGGTCTGCATGTCCGGGCTGGCGTTGATGCCGTTGGTGCCCATTCCCGTGTCCGACAAGGGGTTGGTGTTGCCCCACCACAGGTTGTAGTCGAGGAAAGCACCGTTCACGTCGACGATGGGGCTGCTCGTTGCCCGGTTGTCCAAGACCAAGTTGTTGACGAAGGTCAGGTTCAGATCGGTGTTGCTGTAGTAGACGATGCCGTCTCGGCCGTCGTTCTCGACAAAGTGGTTGTTGATGATCTCGGCATCTGAAGGGCCGTTGCTGTTCTCGAAGTAGATGGCGGCGGCCCGGTTGCCGCTGTCGTTCACCGCAAAGACGTTGTTGTAGATGCGGATCGGCTGAATTGCGTTGCTCATGCGGCGAATGATGACTGCGCCGCCGTCCTTGCCGCTGACGCTGTTGGCGCAGAAGTGGTTGCCCTTGAGGACCACGTCCCCCTCTTCGACATAGACAGCGCCGCCTTTCTGCTGGGCCATGTTGAACTTGAAGGTGTTGTTGAGGAGCTGCACGTCAGCAAACTTCTTGATCTGGATGGCGCCGCCCTGGCGGCCATCGCAGCTGTCGAAGGTCGAGTCGGTGATGGTCAGTGTCTCGACGTTGTTGCCGCTGTTTGTCGAGATGCAGCCGCCCTGATTGCCGCCGGTATTTGCGGTGAATGTGGACCGCTCGATGACCATGTCGGCGGGGACGGGGCTCGAGATGGCTCCGCCTTCTTGGCCGCCCGCGTCGCCGTTCGAGAACGACGAGTCTCGGATGGTCAGCGGGGTGCCGCGAACCAGAATGTGCCCGCCGCCGTCGCAACAATCCGTCGTGCGGTTGTTGTCGAAAGTCGAGCCTTCGATGGTCACTTGGGTGGCGTTGTCGAGGTACATCGCGGCGCCATCAATTCCCGTCACGTTCCGTATGGTCACGTTGTTGAGGGTCAGCGTCTCAAGGTTGGCGACCACGAAAGCGTTGTTCAGGTTGGTGGCAGTTATTCCGTCGATAATGACGTCTTCGATTGTGTGGTCGGCACTCTCGCAGTTGAACAGAACGAGGTCGGTGGGGTTGATGAGCACGTCGCCAGGCCCCGCGGTGGGATCCTTGCGGATCGTCAACCCTGCAATGTCACCTTTGAGGTCAATCGTGCCCTCGTTATATATGCCCGGTGCGACATCGATGCGGTCGCCCGGGTTGGCGTTGACCACGGCGTCTTGGATGGTGGTGTAGGTCTCACCCGGACCAACCTTGATGTCGGCCCCCAAGGCAGGGGTCGACAGCAGAGCGAGCAGTAGAGTGACAGAGCGGTACACGGCCTAAGTGTAGAGGGCGTCCAAGGACTCTTGGTGAACTTTCAGCACGTTTCGACGCTTCAATTTGAGAGTGGGCGTCAGCATTTCGTTGTCGGTGCTGAATTCATCCATGGTGACGACGAACTTGCGGGGCTTTTCGTAGCCCTTGAAGTTCTGGCCAAACTCTTTGAGCTGTTCGTCGATCAGACTCTGAATCTCGGCGTTGTCGGCCTGCTCGATGTCGATGTTCTTGCCCTCGGCCCACTTCTTGAGGGCGGGGGCGTCGGGCACGACTAGGGCGACATTGAACGGCTTGTTGCTGCCGTAGATCATGACCTGGCCGATGAACGGGGACAGCTTGAGCTCTTCTTCGAGGGGAGAGGGCACCACGTACTTGCCATTCTCGAGCTTGTACTGCTCTTTGATGCGGCCTGTGATGTAGACAAATCCCTCGTCATCGATGCGTCCCATGTCGCCGGACTTGAAGCCGCCGTCGTCCTGCATGCACGCTTTGGTCTCGGCGTCGCGGTTGTGGTAGCCCTGCATGATGTTCGGGCCGTAGATGACGATCTCGCCGTTGTCGGCGATGACCACGCGCACTCCGTCGACGGGCTTGCCGACGCTGCCGATCTTGCGGTTGTCCGGGAAGTTGGCCGTCGCGATTGGGCTGGTCTCGGTCAGGCCGTAGCCCTCGTAGACTTCGATTCCGAGGGCGTCGATGAACTTGGCGACGTCTTTGTTGAGGGCAGCAGAGCCCGACACGGCGTAGCGCAGGCGTCCGCCGAACTTCTCGCGGATCTTGCTGAAGATCAGGCGGTCGGCGAGGTTCAGCTGGATGTTCTCGAAGAAGCCGAGAGACTCGCCGGCGTTCTTCTTGGCAGCGGCGGCGATGCCGGCCTTGAACAGGCCCTGAATCATGCCGCTCTTCTCGGACATGTTCTTGTTCACGCCGTCGTAGATCTTGTTGAAGATGCGAGGGACCGCGTAGAGCACCGACGGCTTGACCGTGCCCAAGTTGGGGATGAGGTTTGGAATCTCGTCATTGACCGCGATGCTGGCGCCCATGGACAGCATGCCGTGCAGCTCGACGGTCTGGCCAAAGCTATGGGCCCAAGGCAGGAATGACAGGCTGCGGTCGTCGCCATTGAGCACGAAAATCTTCTGCAGCGCGTTGACGTTCGACGCGATGTTTGTGTGGGAGAGGATGACGCCCTTGGGCTTGCCCGTCGTGCCAGAGGTGTAGATGAATCCGGCTGTCTTGCTTCCGTCCGGCTGGCTCGACGGTGTTGGATTGGCCGCGCCGTTCTCGAGCAGCTTGGACCAAGAGTCTTCGCCGGCGTCTTCGAAGCAGAGCACGTGCTCGAGCGTCTCGATCTCGCCGATCATGGGCTTGACCTTGTCGTAGATCGCCTTGGTGGCGCACAGGCAGACCTTGGAGCCCGAGTCGACGAGCTTGAACTTCCACTCCGATGCCTTCTGCGCCTCGTACATCGGGATGTAGCCCGCCTGCAGGCCGTATGTGGCGTAGCAGCCGACCGCCCACTCGACGCGGTTGTTCGAGATGACGGCCACGTTGTCGCCATCGTTTACGCCGAGGGCAGCCAGACCGCCGCGTGCGTTGTCGACCATTTCGCCGACGGCCTTGTAGGTCAGCCACTCCCAGTTTCCATTCTTGACGGTGCCAAAGAGCTGGCTGCCACTGTGGCGCTCGATGCTGGTCTCGAACAGCTCGACGAGGTTTTTGTAGTCGCCCATTATGTTGGTCTCCACTGAATTATTTCGGGTTGGTGGCCGGCGTTTATCCCGCCGAGCACAGCTCTGCGAGGCGATAGGGGTCCCAGCGCTTGGTGGGAGCTCCATCTGCATAGAAGGGGTGTTGCTGCACGGTTCGCTGAATGTGGGCGTCGAAGTCGGCGCCTCCCAGCTCTTCGAAGCTCTTGCAATAGGACTCTTTGTTTGCCCGCAGGTGCTTCTGAATGCCGTTCTCGACCAGCTTGGTGTGCGTGTTGGGATTCATGGTCTCGTCCCACTCCCAGTTCACCCATTCCGCCCAGTCGAAGTTGCCGACCCGGGCCACGCAGCCCTTGTCATCGAACTGAAGCTCGCTGTCTTCGGTGAGCAGCCGATCGAACCAGATGTAGCCGTCGTAGTTGGCCTTGAGGTCGGCGTAGCTGAAGGTCTTGCTCGTGAACAGGCCGTAGATGCCGTACTCGGTGGCGGTGCCGTGGCGAATGCCCTTGAGTGGGTACTCCCCCCACTTGCTCTTGCGCAGGTACCAGTAGCCGAGGTCCCAGAAGTGGTCGGGCTTGTCCGAGCCGACCAGCACGCCGTTGAGATTGAAGGTCGAGTTGGTGCCAGCGACGCTCAGGATGATGCTCTGCATGAAGTTCAGGTCGCTGTAGATGTCGTTCCGCGGGTCCATGAAGGCACGGCGGTCCACGTTGTCTCCAGACTCCATCCAGACCGAGTACATGGTGTAGCCCTTGCCGCGCAGCTCGCCTCGTTCGGGCACAGAGGCCTCTTTGCCGGTGACGTTGTGAATCTCCTCGGCCAAGATGGGCAGAATTTCGTCCCGGTTGCCGGTGCAGCCTGCGGCCTCGTTGGTCGCGGCGGCGGCCTCGGTCAACAGCTTGTCGGAGTGGGCATTTGCCGCCTCGAGGATGTCTTCGAGGGGCAGGTAGCGCTCGGTGAGCTGATCGGTCTCGTAGGCGTCAGCGGAGCCGGCAAGAAGCGCGATGAACAGAATGTGCACGGGTTCAGACTCCGATGAGTAGTTGCCTGAGAACCGGGAGTATAGTGCGTGTTTGACCCCACAGAGAGGTTCGTACTCGGCTTCTCTGGAATCGGTCACCATGGAGCGGATGGCGTCGCGAGGAAGGGAAGTGGCGGCGCTAGATCTGGGCACGCACTTGTTGAGAGCCTCGACAGCGGACCTCGCGTGCTCCGCACCGAGAGAGTAGGATCGGCCCATGTCCCGCCGTCTCCACACGTTCCTGTTCAGCGATATCGTAGGCAGTACGAGGCTATGGGAGGCGTTCCCGACCGTGATGGACGACGTCGTCTCTCGCCACGATGTGCTTGTTCACAGCGCCGTTGCGGCAGCGGGTGGAGACGTCTACAAGCACACCGGCGATGGCATGGGAGCCGCGTTTGGGACCCCGGCGGAGGCGTTGGTGGGGGCGCTTCGGGCTCAACAGTCCCTGCTGTCGGAAGATTGGGGTGAGATCGGGCAACTGCCGGTGCGCATGGGCATCCACAGCGGAGAGGCCGAGAAGCGGGATGGCTACTACTTCGGGTCCTGCCTCAACCATGTTGCTCGCCTGATGTCCGCCGCCCGGGGCTCGCAGATCCTAGTCTCGCGCATCGCAGCCATGGCCACATCCGAAGCCCCGGGCGACTGCACGCTCGTGGACCTTGGCCGCAAGAAGCTGCGCGACCTGTCGCGCCCGGACAACATCTTCTGGCTGCAGCATCCGGACCTGCCGACAGACCTGCCACCCATCAAGTCCGAGCGGACCGGCAACCTGCCCGACTCCCTGCCGACGCTGTTCGGGCGAGAGCACGAGCTTCAGAAGCTGACGGCGACGCTGGCAAAGGCGCGCCTCGTCACGCTCACCGGGTTTGGTGGCACGGGCAAGACCAGCCTCGCCCAGGCGCTGGGTCGAACGGTTGCCGGGCAGTATCGGGACGGCGTGTGGTTCCTTCCGCTGGCTGCGCTCACCGAGGGGGAAGTGGTGGCACGACAGGGAGCGGCGCTCTTCGGCATCGGCGAGGCGGCCCTGGACGGCTGGCTCATCGACAAGGAACTGCTGTTCATCATCGACAACTGCGAGCATCTCCTCTCCGACACCGCGGGACTCGTCTCACGCCTGCTGGTCGCACCGGAAGTCACTGTGGTCGCCACCAGTCGAGAACCGCTCAACCTGCGCGACGAGAAGCTCTTTCCGGTGCCGCCGCTGCCGGTGCCGGCATCGACCATCGACCGAGAACGGCTGTCGAAGATGGGAGCGATTCAGCTCTTCGTGGAGCGGGCCCGCGCCGTGCGACCGAGCTTCGAGCTGACCGATGACAACGCAGCCGACGTGGCCCGGATTGTGCGCAAGCTCGATGGTATCCCGCTCGCCGTGAGCCTGGCCGCCTCCAGAGCGAAGTTGCTCTCGCCCGCTCGAATCGCCGACCGCCTCGATGAGTGCTTCAAGCTGCTCAAGGGCGGCGCTCGGGATGGCACACCGCATCACCGGACGATGCAGCTGGCCATCGACTGGAGCTACGACGTGCTGACCGAAGAGGAGCAGGCGATGTTCTGCCAGCTGTCGGTCTTTCGGGGCGGGTTCGACCTCGCCGCAGCGACGGCGGTCAGCGGTGCCGACGACGACTTCGAGGTGCTCGAGCTGCTCGGACAGCTGGCCGACAAGTCGATGGTGCAGGTGGCGCCGGGGTTGGATGACACCCGCTACCGGATGCTGGCACCGCTGCGTCAATACGGCGCGGCCCACAGCTCTGAATCGATGCTGGATTCGGCCAAGGCAGAGCACGCGGCGTACTACTGCCAGCGGGCCGAGACGGCGTCTCCAGAGCTCATCGGTCCGCGGCAGCTCGAGTGGCTCGGCCGTCTGGAGCAAGACCACGACAACCTGCGCGCTGCCCTGCGCTGGTGCCTGTCGGCTGACGCCATCACGCTGGGGCAACGCATCGCGAGCGCCCTTGGCTGGTTCTGGGTTGTGCGACGCCACCACCACGAGGGGCTGCAGTGGTTCGACAAGCTCATGGCACGAACGGGCGAATCGCCGACGGCGCGAGGGTGGATGCTGGTGTGGGCGAGTCTGCACGGCATGCTGAAGCTCGACGCGCTCGACGAACCGTTGGCGCAGGCCCGCGAGGCCATCGCGCTGTTCGAACAGGCCTCCGATCCCATGGGCAAGGCCAATGCCCGCATGCGTGAAGCCATCCTTGTTTGGACACAGCGGGACATCGAAGCGTCGCTCCCGATCTTCGAAGAGGTCCGTGCATCCCTCCACACCATGGGCTTCGCTTGGGGCGCGGCCTTTGCCGACTTCTATTTGGGCGATGTCGCTCATCGGCAGGGAGACCTGGTCCTGGCAAGGAGGAAGCTGACCCTGGCGGTCGAGGGGTGCCAGGACGTTGGCGACATCAGCCTGGAGATGTGGACGCTGACGCTGGTCGCGCGACTGAGTTTGTTCGAGGGTCAGCTTGAGGAGTCGGCTCGCGTCTACCGGCTCGCCCTCTCCAGTGCAGAGGACCTCGGAGACCAGATAGCGGTCGCGACCATGCTCGTAGGGCTCGGTCACGTGGCCGCCCGCAGTGGCGACGAGGTCGAAGCACGGCGCCTGATCACCGAAGCGCAGGGCCACTACCGAGAGGGGTCCGGCGGCCAGGGAATGGCGTGGTCCGTCCACTGCATTCCCGTGGCAACGCCCACCCACGGGGCATTGGTGGAGGCGTGGCGGCGCTATTCGGATGCCCTCGAGGTCGACCCGACGCTCTGGTGCAACATGGTTCTGGCCGACGGGAAGGCCTGGACAGTCTGATTCCTGTTGTGAATCGGGGACTGCGGTGTCGCCCTCTGTCAACGCTGTCGTGACTCGAGTGACGCTGCCCGAGCCCGCGATCAGGCGCCGCGATGGACGACCTGAAGTCCAGCTTCCTCTCCACTGTGTCTCATGAGCTCCGCACTCCCCTGACGAGCATCTTGGGATTCACCCACATGATTCAGAAGAAACTCGAGCAGCGCGTGGCCCCCGTCGTCCCGACCGATGATTCCAAGGCGATGAAGGCGCTTGCCCAGATCCGCGGCAACCTGAAGATCATGAACTCCGAGGGCAGGCGCCTGACCGACCTCATCAACAACGTGCTCGACCTGCACCGCATGGAGTCCGATCTGATCGTGTGGTCCGAGGAGGAGATCGATATGCAGACAGTGTTGGGCCACGCCGGCGCTGCGTGCTCCATCCTGTTTATGGACAAGCCCGGAGTCGCGTTCTCTCAAGATATCTCGCCAGATCTGCCGCCGGTCATTGGCGATACGCAACGACTCATCCAAGTCGTGATCAACTTGCTCTCCAACGCCGCGAAGTTCACCGAGAATGGGGCTGTCGCGCTGGAGGCCGCCCGCTACGTCGAGCCCGACGGCATCGCAGGGGTTCAGATCTGCGTGTCCGATACTGGCCCGGGAATCGCAGAGACCGACATTGACGCCGTGTTCGACCATTTCAGGCAGGTGGGCGACGTCCACCAAAAGACAGTCGGCTCAGGCCTGGGCCTGTCGATCAGCCGCAAGATCGTGCAGTCCCACGGGGGGCGGATCTGGGTCGAGAGCGAGCTGGGAGTGGGCAGTCGGTTCTACTTCCGAATTCCCGCCCAGCCGCTGCCGGCATCAGCCCGGGCCTAACCAGCAACCCTCCACACTTTGTCAGGCGCGATCGGCGACGCGACGAGGGTGACCATCAGCGTCTGATCCACGGGGCGGAATCCCTCGACAGGCCGGTTGTCGAACAGCAGCTGGCTGTGCAATATGACTTTCGGTTGCGTTCGCGCACCGAACACTTTAAACTTTAAAGCGTAAACCAAATGGTCCTGCCAGTTGGGTCGCTAACGAGCAACGTTGGTCGCCCGGCGAAGCAACACCAGTCCGTGAGGGAAGTGAACGATGCAAATTTTGGCGGTAAGCAGGATGAAGGAAGGGGCGGAGCGCAGCAAGATGGGCCCGCACTTCAGTAGTGAAGTCAAACACACGCTCGAGGCCTATCTGGACGGGCACATTCGGAATTTCTGGTTCCGGGCCGAGGGAACTGGAATCGTCCTGCTATTGGAGAGTACCGACAAGGAAGCAGCGCAGCGCATTCTCGGAGAGATGCCGCTCGCCGCGGCCGGCTTCATCGAGTTCGACGTGATTCCGCTGCAACCGCTCATGCCGCTTGGGATGCTCATCGGTCGCGAGATGCGCCAGTGAGTCTTCGGTAGCGCATCGACGGAGCTTTGATGAAGAACAAAGTCTGCATCATCACTGGTGCCAACGCGGGTGTCGGCAAGGAATCTGCTCTTGGCCTCGCAAAGCTCGGAGCGCACGTCGTGATGGTCTGCCGGTCCAAAGAGCGCGGCGAGCTTGCTAAGGCGGAAATAGCGAAGGAGTCTGGCAACGACCAGATTGATCTGTTCATCTCGGACTTGTCTGAGATGGAACAGGTGAGAACGCTGGCCGCAGCGCTGCTTTCGAGCCTGAAGTCGATCGATGTGCTGGTCCACAACGCCGGTCTGGCAGCACGGTTTTTGCGGCGTTTGACCCCTCGTTGCGGGCAACTTCAGGTGCGTTCATCGACAGCAAGCTCGTGACCAAACAGTCTGCACCGCAATCATACGACCAAGCGGTACAGGAACGACTGTGGACGACGTGTACTGAACTGACGGGTCTGGCGTAGCCCGTGGTGTTGATGGCCAGCGCCCAGCCCCTCGACCGTCCCGATAATGCCGAGGTCAGCGCCGATGGGCACTGGGTCCTCTAAATGCCTGCTCGATGCGCTTGACTGCAGCATCGACGGCCGCTCGGTATGCGCCCTTCTTCTTCTCGCTGAACTCGGCGCAGATCACAATGCCGACGCTGGTGAGCGCAATGAGTAGCAGGGGCTGCTTGCCGAAGATGGCGCCGAAGAACATCAGCATGGGGTAATGGAAGAGGTAGATGGCGAAGGTGTAGCCTCCCAGCGTCCGCGCGGGCCGCTCGACCTTGTCGAGTGCACTGGCGATGCGGTGCTGTATGCCGTAGATCCCGAGGAAGTGTGCCGCGACAATCGCCCCCATGAGGTAGTCGGCCATGAAGCGTTCGGTGTAGCCGCCACAGAAGGCGCGCACGGCCTTCTTGCCCCAGATACCGTAGGTGTAGTGGAGCAACTGGTCGGAGACGTTGTGGTACCGGAACAGGCCATAGGCCACGATGGAGCAGAGGGTCAGCGTCCAGCCCAGCCATTCGGGGATGGAGCGCCTCTGGCACAGCCAAAACACGGCCACACCCAACATCCAGATCGGCAGCAGCAGTGCCAGTCGCGGACCGACGAAGCCGATAACGAGCAACACGCCGAGCCAGCGCAAGCGAGGGGGGCCGAAGAAGCCCATCGCGAAGACCACGTAGTACCAAAACTCGTAGCCGATGCTCCAGAACGGCCCGTTGCTAAACGCGCGCACGCTGTCAAACCATAGATTGTTGATGAAGAAGAGGTTGGCGGTGAAGCGCCAGATGGGCTGGTCCGACGCGTACCACCAGCCGTCATATAGAGCGGGGTCGATGCGTGAGCCGGCCTGATCGAGCACGATCGTGATCAGCAGCGCAGGCAGCACGACCGACCACAGCCTGCTGGTGCGTGCGACTGCGAAGTCGCGGAAATTGGCTCCTTCCCGCTGCGCGACGTAGGCGATCACAAACCCGGACATGACGAAGAAGATCATCACTCCATCGTTCCCAAATGTGCCCCAAGGGCGCATCCAGTGGCCTCCGAAACGCGAATAGGCCGCATGATTGTGGAACACCATCAGTGCCGCGACAGATCGCACGAGGTCCAGGTAGATGGACATCGGCTTGGTCATGAAGCTCGCTGTGTAGGTGCACGAGGCACGGGTGAGAGGGCCGACAACATGTGGGGCCGCATGAAGGTCTACTCCCGACCGGGTACGATCCCGACAGAGCAATTGGATGTTTCTCTGCGGTCCCCTGAGCGCGGAACGCCGTGACCAACGAGGGTCTCTCGAGCAGCCGAGTCGTCCGAAGTGTCTCTGAGGACGACATTCTTGGGGGCATGGCAGGCCAAGCCCTCCGAAATGTCGCCACGGACGACATCCAAGGAGGGGCTCTGTGGTGGCGTGGACTTCGAGACCTCCAAGCTGGTCATCATCTTTGTCGGCGTCGCAGCGGTCGAACTGGTCTTGGGCCAATTCGCGAACCGGGAACAGTCTTCAACCAAAGACGTG
>CAYYHT010000082.1:0-1165 GCA_964471355.1 uncultured Enterobacteriaceae bacterium | reverse complement strand
AAATGCGACGCAACGGTCACAGTCCTACCCCGGCCTGTGTCTCTAAAGGAAAGGCATTTCCGCCCCCGCCGACAAGAGAGCCCCCATGACCGCGATGCAAGACTCGAACCTTCTCAAGACCTACCTCGTCGTGTCCGGCGTGTTGCTGATTCTGTTTGGAGCCGGCACGCTGCTCGTGCCGATCGAGCTGAAGGCGGTGTTCGACATTGCCATCCCCCAAGACATCAACGTGCTCAACGACGTGCGAGCTTTTTCCACATTGTCCTTTGTCATTGGCGTGCTGGCCGTGGTGGGCGCCTTCGTGAAGCGGCTCACATACACCTCCAGCTTGATTGTGTTCGTGCAGTTCCTCGCGCTGGGCTCAGGCCGACTGGTGAGTGTGCTCATCGATGGCATGCCCGTGCAGGGCAACATCATCGGCATGGGCAACGAGTTCTTTCTCGGAATTGTCGGAGCGGTTCTGTTTGCGAAATACCAGGGTGCAAGCGCCGTGTCTGAGGCGAGCGCCAAGAGGTGATGATGAACCCAATGCTCGAGCCCGAAGACGCCGACGTCGTTGCGGCGGCAACGGGGGGGGACCGGGATGCGCTGACGACCATCGTCGATCGGCATCGGGCGTGGATCTACAACATCGCATTGCGCATGGTCCGAAACCCCTCCGATGCCGAGGACGCGACTCAGGAAATCCTGTTGAAGGTCGCCTTGGGAATCGGTGGTTTTGAGGGGCGTGGCTCGTTTCGTGCGTGGCTGTACCGCGTCGCGTTCAACCACCTTCTCAACCTCAAGCGCGGGCGGGCAACGGAGCCCACCGGAGGGTTTGAAGACTTCGCGATTGGCATCAGCAACATGCCAGACCTCGAGCTCGGAGACATGCCCGTTGCAGAGGCAACGCTGTTGGTGGAGGAGGCGAAGATCGGCTGCATGACCGGCATGTTGATGTGCCTGAGCCGTGAGCAGCGGCTGGCCTACGTGCTCGGCGCTCTGTTTCAGCTGCCGGACACCCTCGCTGCTGAGATTCTCGAGATTCAGCCCGCGACCTTCCGCAAGCGGCTTCAGCGGGGGAGGGCCGACCTGCATGGCTTCATGGACGGGCAGTGCGGGCTCATCAACAAAGACAATCCATGCCGCTGCGCCCGAAAGACCCGAGGCTTCGTTAACGCGGGCT
>CAYYHT010000081.1:0-15504 GCA_964471355.1 uncultured Enterobacteriaceae bacterium | reverse complement strand
TGTGACGACGCCACAGGCATGGAGGCCGTCCCCGGATTTCGCTTGGCGACTCTCGCAGAGGCCGCTGAAATCGCCCGGAACAGCGGTGAGATGGAGGGCGAAGACCTGGGCCGCAATCCCCACCTCGATGACCCTGAGCTGCAGTTGAGGGTCGTGCGGGATCGCATCACTGCGGGCAGGACCTGGGTCATTGGACGAGAAGGTCAGCTCGTCTTTCAGATCAATGTGGGCACACAGACCCACAATGGCTGCCAAGTCGGAGGAACCTGGGTGCCGGCCTCGATTCGTGGCCAAGGGATCGCGACGCTCGGCATGAGAGCGCTGTGTCGCGAGCTGCTGCACGATCACCCGCGCATCACCCTTCACGTGAACGAGGCCAATCTAGCGGCGGTCCGCGTGTATGAAAAATCCGGTTTTCGCAAAGCTGCGCCCTTCCGCCTGATCACCGTGCGGTAGCGTCCACTGGAACACTCTGTCGCCCTGGGGTGTACGAGAGGAGCCATGCAGACGGACTCGACCACGATTGCCGACCTTCAGTCCCGCGCCCTCGATTTTGTCGAGCGTCGTGACTGGGGTCAGTTCCACTCCCCGCGCAACCTCGCGATGGCGGTGAGCGTCGAGGCCTCAGAGCTTCTGGAGCTGTTTCTGTGGACGACTGACGATGGGCCTCAACCGCTCATAGAGTCGCGACAGAAGCAGGTCGAGGACGAAGCTGCTGACATCATGATTTGCCTGTTGAACTTTTGCACCCGCGCAGGGGTTGACCTTGCAGGGGCTGTTGATGCGAAGCTGCAGCGCGCAGAAGCCAAATACCCGGTCGAACGGGTACGCGGAAAGGCCTTGAAGTACCACGAGTACGACGACTGGGACGGGGACGCCTGAATGAAGATCATCACCGCCATCACTTTGAGCATCATGCTGTTCGCACCTGTGCAAGCGGCGTTCGCCCAAGACCTCAAAGCCGAGATTGCCGAAGCCATGGCAACCGTCGAGAAGGTCAAGAGCGGCGAGCTTGAGGGCGACAAGGCCTATGAGTCACTGCTCAAGACGGAATCCAAGCTCAACAAGGCCGTCAAAGAGAATCCCGATGCGTGGAAGGCGTTCGACACCCGTGCCCGGGTAAAGATGACCTACGGCCAGTACGCAGGAGCCGTCAGGGACTTCCAAGCGGCCGTTGATGCCTACCGGCGCTCTCCTCCAAAGTTCCCCGATCCCGCCGTCGCCTTCAGTGTCTCGGACAAAGCCGAGGTGCAGTATGAGCGCCTTGGGTACCTCGACCCGGCGATCGACTCATTGCAAGACGGCCAGAAACTTCTCAAGGAACTCGTCGTCGAGATCGAGCGCATTCGCGGCGGCAAGTCCGGCGCCGCCTGGGACACCCTTGAGGGCACCATCCGCGACGCTCGCGAACGCATCAATCGCGCACTGCTGACCGCCTTCCTCGAGCACCCAAGCCGCAAAGATGAAGCAGTCAAGGCGTTCGACCACGCGATCGAAGTGTTGCCTGATGACTACCAAGTGCGCATGAAGTTCGGCGAGCTGCTGGTTCGCGAGAGCCGTGCCACCGAAGCTGTCGAGGCCTACACCTTTGCCATGACGCTCAAGCCCGACGCGGTCCGACCCCACTGCCGCCTCGGCGGTGTGCATCGCATTCTAATGAACGGCAAGCTGCGCCTCGAGGACTCAAAGGGTGCCAAGAGCCACTTCAAATTGGCGCTCGAGAGCTACGACACCTGTCTCGAAGCGAACCCGCAGAACGTGGACATCCTGCTCAACGTGGTCACGATGTGCCGCGAGATCGAGAACAGCGGCAAGGCCGGCCTCTACCAAGGCAAGCTCGACAAGATCTGGGGCAACTAGCGCACTGCGGCCACAGCGCCGCTGCAACCGGAACCCAGTTGCTACTCCGAATCGGGCTTGCGGAAGGCGAACACGTGCTCCCATCGGGTCGTTCCGCGGGCGTGGTCCGGGCGCTCGAGGCTTGCACGGGCAACGGGCACCAAGCCGGCCTTGATGGCGGCTGACGAGGTGGGTTCGGAGGTATCGATGAGGCCTTGGGGTGTCAGGCCGTCGCCGATCACGACCACCAAGTGGGCGCCTGGGTTCATCACTGAGGCCGCACGTGCAGTCCACTTGTCGGTGTCCTTGCGCCATCCGGACACCGCCTTGCGCGGTGCCTCACGCCACTTCCAGCGGCTGCCCACCTCGTTGCGGTTGGTGGGCTCGTCTTGCATCCAGATGTTCCGCAGGTGCTGCATGGGCAAATAGTCGTAGGTCGCCGGATAGGGCGGGCTGGTCAGCACCAGGTCGACTTTTTGGGGGACCGTTGTGTCGCGGGCATCGCCAAACGCCACATTGGATTCGGGCGTTCCCTCGGGAAGTGCCTCACGCAGCTCGATCATCTTGCGCGCCAGCTCGCGGGTCTTTTTGTGGAAGAGGATGGCAGTCGTGCCCTCAGGGCGATGGTGCTTCTTGCGCTGGGCACGGGTATCGCTCTCGCGCCAGCTGACCTTGATCAGCACCGATGAGAACACCGCGGCCAGCAGGCCGCGCACGGGCTCCTCCAGGTCACCCAGCCGACTTCGAATCGCCCACAGCTCGCAAGCCACGTATCGGGCGTACCACTGCTGAAGCGGTCCGCCGATGTGCTCGGGCGGAATCTCGTCGGCGGTCCGCGCGATCTCTGTCAGCTTGCGGGCGGCGCTGCGCATCTTGGTCAGCACCTCGTCGCTGGGGGTCGCCGTCCGAGCTCTCGAGACGCGAATGGCAGTGGGCGACAGGTCGCGCCCAAACGTCACGAGCCCCGCCGCGCGCCCCTCGACAAGCACGGTGCCGCCGCCGCAGAAGGGATCGAGCAAGCTGTCACCACCGAACAGGGCAATGAGATCTCGTGCCGCGTCTGGGTGCAGACTAGCTGGATAGGTGTGAAAGCCGTGTGTGTAGCGCTCGGGGCGCTCCTCGGCAGCGAGCGCAGACTGCAGCTGCTCGGCTAGCGCGCGATCTCCGAGCAATACCCTCTGGAATGTCGGCTTGCCTTTGGTCGTACGCTTGGCCATTGGGCACTCCCTGTCGTCCCGGCGGGGGACGCGAAGCGAGTAATATCGCGTAAGCGACAAAAACCCCTTTTCTGGTTCCAGCACTTGGTGTGTCCAATGGATGCGGGACCGATTCCAGGTCCCAATGAGCCTGACCGATGCTGAACTCACAAAACTCTATGACCAGTACGCACACGTCATCTACCACCGTTGCCTTTCGATTCTGGGCAACGAGGAGCTGGCACGGGACGCGCTGCAGGAGACATTCGTGAAAGTACTTCGCCACTCGGAAGACTTTCGCGGCCAGTCCAGTCCCCTCACCTGGATGTACCGAATCTCGACCAACCACTGCCTCAACCAGATCCGCAATCGCAAGGGCCGGCAAGAGAAGCTTCACGTCCGTCGCGAGGAGATCATCGGTGAGGGCATGACCCGGCCAGACGAAGAGGGCGGTGACCGCGCCATGATCATGACCCTTCTCGAGGGTGCCGACGAAGAGACTCGCAAGTGCGTCGTTCACACCTACTTCGACGACTGCACCCGCAGCGAGGTCGCCGAATTGGTGGGGCTGTCGGTCCCCACCGTTCGCAAGCGCATCAATGGCTTTCTGCACGCAGCGCGCCAAGCCATGGGCGTCGGCCTCGATGACGTCGTATTGCTGCTGATTTCTCTCGGACCCGCCCTCAACAATGCCCTCTTGCACGCCGGAGATGCGTGATGCCCTCACTACAGAATCCGAACAACGGAGACCGCCCGAGCCGCCTGGCCCTGGGCCGCCTGCACACCGGTGAGCTCGCCGCTGACGAACGCAAGACGGTCCAAGACGCGATGACGGATGGCAGCCGCGCCTACCTCGACGAGCTTGAAGCGATCAAAGCGCACACGCCAGCGCTGGGCATTGCGGGGCTGCGTACTGCCGCCGACCTCGCAACCGACAGCACCGCGGTGATCCCGCCTCCAGCCAACAACTGGAAGATGTACATCCCCGTGCTGCTGTTGGCCGCCATCTTCGTCCTGTCGATCTTGCCGACCCTTCTGGGACCCGAACCGGGATTGATTGGGACCGATGGGGGTGGCAGCACGGCACTCAAGGGCGGTGGAGCGGCGCTGCTGGTCTACCAACTGCACAACGACGAAGCCCTGAGAGCCTACGAGGGCAATGCGCTGGGCGAAGGTGACGCACTCGGCTTCCGCGTGAACTCGGGAAGCCACACATCCCTTGTGCTGATGAGTGTGGACGGTCGGGGCGCCATTACGGTGTTCTATCCAAGGGAGGGCGACGCAGCCGTGCAGCTCGAGGGAACAGGAGAGACCACACCATTGCCGGGCACCATCGTGCTCGATGGCGCGCCAGGACCCGAAATCTTCGTGGCTGTCTTCGATAGCAGCGTGGCCGAAGCACGCACCTCACTCGAGCAGGCCTATTCATCATCTGGGGCCGGCGGTGTGCTCACCTGGGCGCAGATGGCTGACAACGTCGACGCTGTGTCGGTGGAACGCCGTTGAGGACGCTCGCCCTGCTTGCCACGTTCTCGACGCCGGCACTGGCCGCCGAGGACGTGCGCATTGGAATCTTCGTCGGCAACGACGAGGGCGGAGCGAGCCAGCAGCGCCTGAGGTTCGCGAGCTCGGACGCCCAAAAGATGCGCGATGTGTTCATCGAGTACGGCGGCATCGACAAAAAGAACGCCATCCTGCTGCAGAACGAGAACTCTCGGAAGATCGAAGACACGCTGACCGAGGTCAAGAATCAAATCCGAGTGGGCAAAGCCAGCGGTCATCACACGGTTCTGGTGTTCTTCTATTCGGGTCATGGAGACGCCAACGCGCTCAACATCGGAGCACGCGACCTCGAACACGAGCGCCTGCGCGAACTGCTGGAGTTGACTGGAGCCGACGTGCGCGTGGCGATGCTGGATGCGTGCCAATCGGGAGCGGCAGTGCGCACCAAAGGCGGCACTCGGGGTCCCTCCTACGCCTTTGACCTCAAGACCACCGCCGCCAAGGGCACCGCCTTTCTGACGTCGTCCGCTCGCGATGAGTTCAGCCAAGAGTCCTCGGAGCTCGCGGGGGGCTTCTTTACCCACTATCTGGCCAGCGGACTGCAGGGTGCGGCCGACGTCAATGGCGATGGAGACGTAGGCCTGGGTGAGGTCTACGAATACGTCTACAGTGAGACTGCCTTTGCGACCCGCCGCACCACCGAGACCCAGACACCGACCTTCGACTTCGACCTGACTGGGTCGGGTGATCTGTGGCTCACACGCCTCGAAGCCGCTTCGTCATGGTTGGTGTTCGACGGGGGAATGCCCGGCGCCTACTCGGTCTGGGACGAGAATCGCAAGCGCTACGTCGCTGAAGTCAACGGAGCCGAGCCGGCGCGCATCGCACTGCGACCAGGCACCTACTACGTGCACCACCGCATGCCCGGCTGGGTCGATGAAGCGGAGTTCGTGCTCGCCGATGGCGACTCGACCACCGTCGGGGACATGGACTTCATGACGCTGGCCTACGAGGACACAGCGGCGCGGGGAGACATCGAGAAGCTAGTGCGAAAGGCCAACCGCCCGGACGTTGCGGTCCGACTGGCCGGCGGCATTCGGCAGTTCTCCGAGAAGTCGACGTATAACCGGCAATATTTCCCGAAGCACAACGTCGCCGGAATCGATGTGCGAGTGACCCCGTTGACCGGGCATCTGTACTTCGGCGGCGATGTACTCAGCGGCGGCCGGGGCGCAATTTTGGTCCTGCCCGAGGTGCCTGACAAGGACGTCTGGGTGCAGTCCACTAGTGTGGGGGCCGCATTTGGCGCTGCCACTGGACGCAACCTAGTTCGCGCTGGCATCGGCTTGAAGGCCGAAGCCGTTGTGTTCAGCCGCCGCTTTGACTCAGCCGGCGGAAGTGAAGCCATCAGCCAGGGCACGTTCGCCATCGCACCGGGGCTCAACACCTGGGTGGGTGTCTCTCATGGCCGCTTTGTCTGGGACCTCAACTGGAACCTGATGGTCCTGCCCACTCGCTGGGACGATGCCCCCCGCTCACCGGCCTATACCGAATTTGTCAGCTCAATTGGATGGCGCTTCTGAGCCCGATGCTGCTCGGCCTGCTGTTGACCGGCTGCTACGACAGCCCGGTCAGCAACTCGGTGTTTCTCGAGGACGCCATCTTTCTGGCCGCGCTGCCCTCGGAAGAACGACTTCTGCCGCCTCCGCAGATTGCCGACGCCGAGCTCGGAGATGCCGTATTGCTGCGCACCGCTGTCGACGCTGAACGGCAGTATCTTGAGCTGATGGCACCGGTGATGGAGTCCGCCATGCAGCTGCGTCGGAGTACGCCAATGGACCGCAGTGAAGTGCACCGCACCTGGCAGCCGGTTCCAGTCGTGGTGATCTCACCCACACCTCGGACGTGGTGGGTGCGCGCGACCATCTTGGCGCCTGCCGATGACGCCATCTCCTGGACCATTGATGTGGCGCCCGGTCAGGACGGCCCATGGACCGGGGCGGGCTCGGGCTGGCATGACGGCCTCAATGGAGGGTTTTCTTGGGACCGGCGTTCGCTGGGCGACTCGGGACTGCTCAACATCGACTACGCACTCGATGCGTCCTGGGGGCGCGATGTGTACATCGAGTACAACTCGTTCGGCGTGGCCGGCGAAGCGCCGCTGTGGGGATTGCACGGCGACGACGTCATGTCGTTCACAGACGAGCGACTCGAACTGACGGGCGACGGCGATTCGTGGCCGAGCGCATCAGTGGTCTATGTGGGACCTGACGGCGGCCGTGCGGACGGCCACCTGTGGCAGGACGGCGAACAGCAGGTCTACACCGAATGCTGGGATGGCGAGGGGGACCGAACCTACATCGGGGGCGACTCCGCGATCGAAAACAGCGGCAGCGCCTCGGCATGCACGGGCGCGGACGTGTTCGGTGAACCGCCCGCCTAGCCTGGATTGACCAAGGTGTGCAGTCTGCGCGCGACCTCGGCGGGGCTCGCGTTGTCCGGCAGGAAATCCACCGGCGAGTACTTTTCGGCGATGCGAGCCCAGCGGCGGGGCTCGCTCGAGAAGTCATAGGACATCAGCACTGGCGTCTGGACGTCGTGTTCGCGCAACGCTGCGAGCACGTAGTTGCCTTGATGATCTTCGAGGAAGTGCCTGGCTTGCACCGGGTCTCCGTTGAAGCGGTCCGCGGTCGCGGCCAGGTCGCCAAGAAGCTCCCCCTCTGGCACCCGATCAAAACGCATATCCAGGTAGATCGCATCGTATCCGCCACCCCCAAGACGTTCGATGGCCACAGGCCCGCTGCCTGCGCGTTCCCACTCGAATCCGTCCGAGAGGAAGCGTTGAAGGGTCTCGACGTACTCGAAGCCGTCTTCGATGATGAGGACTCGCATGGGGCTCCTTAGACCGGCACTTCGGCGAGAGGAAAGCGAACGACCACAGCCTTAGACCAGCTGTCTTCGTCCTCGACATGGATGGAGCCGCCGTTGCGGCTGATGAGGTCAACGGTGAGGCCGAGGCCGCGCTCGATGTAACGACTGCGGATGACCGCGGTCGAGATGCGACGGGGGGCATCATCTCGAACCCGAATCACCACCCGTTCGAGGAAGGTGATGTCATCTTGCTCGATGTCGATGGCCACGCCGATACGCAGTTCTTCCGCCTCGATGGTGGCCTGCAGACTGTTCCGCAGCACATTGGCCAAGATGTCCTCGAGCTCGTCGCGAAAGACCCGTACCGCGGGCACCTCGCAGCGCAGATCGACACTGAACTCCGGCTCGTAGGTCGTGCGGAACTCGCCTTCGGCCACGGTGCTCTTCCACACTCGGGTCACCAAGTCCACGTCCACAGGCATCACGCAGACAGTGGCCAGCAGTCCACCGAGGCTCTGGTAGCCCTGGTTGTTGAGCAGGTCTGACACTTCGCGCAACTCTGCCGCGAGTCCGCGTCCACCACCGCTTCGCACAGCGGATTCAAGCGAAGCCAGCCGGTCCATTCCAGCGATGAGTGGCCCAAACACCGGGTCGCGATGGCGCAGGTTGAGCCGAACGCCGTGCACACCGCCAAGCAGCGTCAACTCGCTCACATAGCCACGAAAGCGATCGATGGCCCCGCGCTCGCCAAACAGCTTGTCTGCGGCCCAGCGCGCGGGTGCGGTGTCCCGATCATCGAGGGCATCTGCCACGGCCGGCAGCACGGTCGTGTTGTGCTTGAGGACCTCGTGACGAATGGCCGAGCCGATGCGTGCCACCTCGCGGTAGGCAGTGGGTGAGCGCTCGAGCAGATCGCGCAGGCCCACGCCGGTTCGCCTGCGCCACCACACACCCGCTGGAAGCAAGACCACAGCGCCTGAGCCGGCCACTCCGGCAACGGCGATCGCGCGCAACCAACTGTCGATGCGCTTGTCGAGCAGCCGGGCTTGTGGCCGCAGCTCGCCTTCGGTGGATTGTTCGAAGTAGGCGGCCAGATGCCTCTTGGCCAAAAGGGGCTGCCAGCGATCGACGGCCAATGCCGCGAGCATGTACTGCGCGTCGGGGTGATCGAGGGCGGCGGCCCGCCGGATCAGGTCCTCTCTCACAGCCAGGTCCGTCTCTTCAGCTGCCAGAATCAGCAACACCGTGGGCAGATCTGGCCGCAGGTCGAGGGCTTGGCGGTACAGCGCGAATGCTTCGTCCCGGGCGCCTCTCTGCAGCAGCAGTTCGGCCTTGAGCACCAGCGCCGAGACGTAGTCGGGTTTTGCCACCAGCGCGTCATTCGCTGATGCGAGCGCATCGTCAAAGGCACCTCGTCGCTTGAAGGCCCGAGCCAAGTAATAGGCGTCCCAAGCACCCTGTGGGATGGACGACGGCCGGCCTTCCGCTGCGGGGATCTCGGGCGCCATCGGAGGCTCCCGTCCGATGGCGACGATCAACTCCGCGGCGGCCTCGGCCCATGGGCCATCTGGAGCAAGCTCAAGGTAGCGACGCGCATGCATCTCGGCGTCGTCCAGCTGCCGCAACCGCACCATCACCGGCGCGCGCTTCATCTGCAGCTCCGCCCAGCTCGGGTTGATGCGGATCGCTCGCGCATAGCTATCTGCAGCCTGTTGGTCGTACTGTCCCGCGTAGTGTTCCGCGAGCAAGTCGGCGATGCCCGCTTCGTAGCGCACCTCGAGCGGCTCGAGCTTGCGAGCAGAGAGCAACGCAAAGTGGGCGCGCTCGACTTCACCTTGGGCGAGGTGCACTGCCGCCAGGGCCGCCCACGCATCGGGACTGCGAGGAGCATCCGCCAGCAGTCGCTCAAGGGTCTTGTCGGCAGTGGTGAGATCACCAGCAGCAAACGCTGTACGGGCCTGTTCGAGCGTGGTGCGTTGCGAAGAGGTCAGAGGCTGTCCGGCGGCGGACTGCAATCGGCGCGCCTCATCTTCAATATCGAATCGCTCCTGACGCTCCGCCACCCACACAGCGTCCTCTGGCCAGTCCTCAAGTGAGCCGAGCCACAGCAGATACAGGCGCTCTGCCTCCTCTTCCTCAGCCTCCTGTAGTCCCGTGGCGATGGCCAGAGACGCCCTTTGAGCCACTTCATCGCCAATCACAAACGGCGGATAGGTCAGCGACTCGCGCAGCATGGGCGCGGCTGCGAGGGGTTCATAGTGTGAGATTGCTTCGGCATGCAGTGCCAGAGAGCGCCCAGGCGCTTCAATGGCCATGCCCTGGTGCAACCGCTCAAAAATCTGTGCCGCCTGTCGGTACTCCGCTTCTTGAAGCAGGAGCAGACCGAGCGCCTCAAGGGCGTCGGCGTCCCCCAGATCGCGGAATGCCGCTTTGGCTCGCTCGGTCTCACCGCTTGCTGCATAGACACGGCCCAATGCCATCTTCGCGTGAGCAAAATGGGGGTCGATCAGCAGCACTTCGTCCAAACGGTCCCTGGCCACGGAGTAGTTTCCGTTTCGTTCGGCACGCACAGCGGCGTACCACATCGGCCGCGCACTGGGATCGAGCGCATCGATGGGGTCCGCCGCCGCGAACGGGGCAAACACCAGGGCCAGAAGAACGAGAATGCTCGTCAAGAAAGGCGTTCCTTGAGCTCGCGCACCTTTAGGCCTAGCTGGTTGAATCGCAGCTGAACCTTGCGCGCATGTGTCTCATCACCAAGCAAGACCTGTGCCATCTTGCTGAAGTCTCCTTTTCGCTCGATGTACAGCGCGGTGAAGTACTGGCGCTCACACTCCTGGGCGACCTTGTTCAGGGAGTCCCCTGACTTGACCGACAGGCGAATCCGCCAACCACCGCCCCCGCCGTCGGCCTCTGCCACCGCATCTGGAGTGGTCGGCACCCGGCTGAGCAAGTCGCGAACCACCTTGGGTCGGACCTGGATGATGTCGGCACGGTCACCACCAGCCACCGACAACATCTCGGTGATGGCGAACAGCGATGCGTTCTCAATGGTCATCGCGAACTCCCGCAGATTGCCGGGCCACGAGTGGGCCTTGAGCAACCTGACCGCGCGCTCGGGGAACAGCAGCGTCACCACCCCGGGCCTGGCATCGGGCACCGGCCCTCCGACGACAACACTCACAGACCCGGCGCTGATGCTGTTGCGCGCCCGATAGTCGTCGATGAGTCCCTTGAGATACGGACGCTGCAGCGCCTGCTGGACGCAGAAGTCGAGCAGGCGGGCTTGGTCCAGCTGCCGGTCGCGGAGGCCGGGCAAATCGACCGCGGCGGCGGGGTTGAGTCGCATGTACAGGTCAGCCCGAAAGCTGCCTTCTGCGACCCGGCGCCCGAGATCTTCGTTGGTCGCCACAATCAGCTTCACGTCGACAGCGCGTTCCTTGAGCTCTCCGAGCCGGGTGACCATGCCCTCCTGCAGCACCGACAGCAGCATCTTCTGCGCGTCCGGGGACAGATTGCCGACCTCGTCGAGAAACAGCGTGCCGCCGTTTGCGGCTTCGAACGCCCCGGTTCGATCGGCCACAGCCCCGGTATAGGCCCCCTTTGCCGCGCCGAATAGATGGGCCGCCATCAGATCAACGGGCACCGTGGACAGGTCCACCGCCACAAAGCGCCCTGGACGCCGCGCACGCTGGTGCAAGAAGTGGCGAGCGATCAGCGACTTTCCCGTGCCCGTCGGCCCCAACAGCATCACCGGCAACCGGCCCCCCGCCAACACCGACAGCTTCTGCCGGACGCGACGCATGCGCATCGAGCGCCCCCAAAAGATGGGTCCCTCGGTCTCGTCCCCGCGCCTGGCATTGGCGATGTTCTCGATCTGCGCCTTGAGGGAGCGAGCATCGACGTATTCGTCATCGAGAAAGTAGGTGTACTCGGCGGCATCGAGTCGCTCGGCGTGCTCCTCGAGGTTGAGCTCCTCTTTGCTGGTCATCAAGATGACCGGCAGGTCCGGATAGCGCCCACGCATCAACTTGAGGATCTCGACACCCTGCCGCCTCTGCAGCTCGCGCACACCGCGGTCGCCCGTCGAGGAGTCCACACCGACTAGATCCTCGCGGGGAATGTCGAAGTGCACGTCGAGCAACACCAGATCAATGCGCCCGCGAGCCCGTGACAAGGCCTCTGCGGCTTCGCGCCATGAGCGAGCTGGCCCACGGTAGCGGTGCCCTGGAATCGCGCGCCGGCACAGCTCGATGTACCGGTCTTGGTCGTCCACAATGAGGATGTCTGCCATGTCTACTGTGCCTCTCGCACCCGCCGCTGCAACGAGCGACAAGCGTCTGCGACGGCAAATGCCGCCTGGGTCCCGCGGGTGATGTCTTGGGTACTGGCGGTGTCGTTGCGCAGGGCAACAATCACCTGTTCGATGATCGCCATTTGGGCGTCAATCTCGGCGAGGAGGGGCTCATCGGAGATGTCGGCCCTTCGTTCGCCGATCAACGGCTGCTGACCCACGAGTCCTGAACGGGCCATTGCCCAGACCCGCGGAGCATCTACGGTGCCCTCGGGACCACGGCGAGTGGCCAGCAAATCGGCGGCGAGCGCATCGCGTCGGTCCGCGTCCGAAGCGTCCTCTGCAAGCCACCGAATCTGAAACGCGACGTACTTTCCGAGGTCATGCTTGATCCTGGCGACGTGATCGACCACCGCGCGACGCATCTCCAAATCGAGCTCTTCGAGCCTAGCCAAGCGCACTCCATCCTGCTGGCGAAATCTATCGCAGGTAGACGAACTTGCGACAGATCGATTCGGTTCTGGTTCCGATCAACCGCTAAGCAGGACTGGTCGCAGCCTTCATCACAATGGTCGGCACGGTGCTGCTTCGAATGACCCGCTCGGCCACTGACCCAAGCCAGAAGTGGCTCAGCCCGGTGCGGCCGGACGTGGCCACCAACAGTGCGTCGTAGGTCCGTGCGTGTTCAACGAGGGTCTCGGCAGCGGGACCGTCCAAAATATGCACAACGCCCTGCAAGTCCTCAGGGACGGTGTGCATCAGCGCCGTCAGCAGCTCGAAGTCCTTTTCGCGCATGCGCGAGTACTCTTTGTCCATCAGGTCTCGGACTCGAGTGTCGCCAAAGCCCCGACTGATGTTCACTTGGTCAACATAGACGATGTCGAGTGTGGCGCTCAGGCGCGATGCCCACTCGGTGGCCTTGACGACCACTGGCCCCGGCAAATCACGCAGATCGACCGCTACAAGCAGCTTCACGGGCCCTCCTTAGTCCACATTCTCGAGGTACTCAGTGACTTGTTCCGACGTCAGTCCGAGGCGGGTCGCAGCGGCACGAAGCTCGATAAGCTCGCGGTCGTCGACAAAACCGTCCGCCTGACAAACGCGATAGAACAAGCCGATCAACCCGAGCTTTTGCTCGAGATCGATGTGGTCACACAGCTCGGCGTCAGCCTCGGTCTGCAGCGCGTGCAGAGTGGTCTGGTCTTCGAGATCCATGCTGCGCAGTAGCCGGCGACTGAATGTGCGCTCGAAAAACTCAACCTCGGGCTCTGGACGCTTGCCATCCGAGTCCATGATGCGCTGGCTGACCGCCATGGCGAACGCTGCCTTGAGTCGGTCCGCATGGCTGTGGACCTGTTTCTTGCGATCGCCAGGCACCACTTTGGCGTGTGTCACCGTCGGCAAGAACATGGAGAGGTCAGCGTCCTCGAGCTTCACCGGGACAGCAATGGGCCCTTCTTCGCGCCAGCCAATCGACAGCGCCACAATGCCACCAGGACTCGACAGCCACACCTGATGCAGCTGGCCGTCGACATAGGCCAACGACGGAAACGCACGGTCTGGGATTTCCTGGATTCCGTCATCGGTCCACCCCACACCGCTGCCCTCGAGACCAGCCCCGATCGCCGCGATGTCGTGGGTGTCCCCCTCGGTGACAAACATCATCGTGACCAATGTGGCGCGCAGCCCCGCAGCATCGATCCCCTCGCGGACGCAGAACAGCGCCGCAATGTCGGTGCCCGAGGCGACCTGACTCCGGATCAATGCGTCGGCTGCGGTTCGTTGCAGCTGCAACCAGCCATCGTCCCGGTACAGCACGTCGGCATTCGTGCTGAATGCGACGGCATCTGCGGCTGGGGGAATGCCGACGGTTGTCTCAAGGTCGATGGGCATGGTGCGGCCATGATACCTACGTGGCGACCTCGCTGGGAGACTGTCTCGTGACCTGGGTTTTCGCCCTCATTCTGACCGCATGTTCAGGGGACTCGACTCCCCCTGATCCCGTGCCAGCGCCCACGCCTCCACCGATCGAGCAGGCACCGCCCGAGCCGCCACCTCCCCTCCCCGCCCCCACTGCTGATCGCTATGCAGCGAGCCATGTGCTGGTCGCGTGGAAAGGTGCCGTAGATGCGCCTGCATCCGTGGTCCGCACCGAGTCCGAAGCGCAGACATTGGCCAACTCGCTGCGCGATCGCGCCCTCGCCGGCGACGACTTCGCAGCCCTCGCAGCCGAATTCAGCGACGGGCCGAGTGCAAGGCGAGGCGGTTCGCTGGGCACCTACCTGACCGGCACCATGGTTCCCGACTTCGAAGCCGCCGTGGCCAGTGTCGAAGCGGGTGCTGTCGGCCCACTTGTGAAGAGCCCATTCGGATGGCATGTGGTGCGTCACGATGCCTTTGTACAGGCCAAGATCTCGCACATCCTGGTCTCGTACAAGGGGGCTGCATCGTCCTCACAGACCCGTTCAAAAGAAGATGCACGAGCCCGCATCGACGAGGTCGTGGGCAAGCTCGCCGCCGGCCAATCCTTCGCCGAGCTCGCCGCCGAATATTCAGACGATCAGACGGGCAAGACCGGCGGTGACCTCGGCTGGGTGGCGCCCGGACAGATGGTTCCCGCCTTCGAGACCGCGGCCCTGGCCCTGGATGTGTCGGCGACCAGCCCGGTCACCGAGACCGCCTACGGCTTTCACGTACTCAAGCGCACCAAATAGGTCAGCGCGCGAGCACATTCTCGACTGCGATGCGCAGGTTCTCGTCGCTGGGCGGTGTGACCTGCTGCGCGACCCGCATCGTGGGATCGATGACCAACAAGATCGGCAGCTGACCCGCGTTCTGGTCGATCGGCGGGCCCGTGTAGGTCATGTCCGAGTCATCGCCAATGATCGGCGCGCCAGAGATGGCAAAGGTGTCGCCCCACAGATTGAGGTCCTCGTGGTCTGGGGCGTTGTTCTCGAGGTCTTGGGACAGCAGCGTGACGTACATGAACTCGTCATCGGCAAAGTGCTCAACGGTCTCTTGCGTGCCCTGAGCGAGGTCTTGGCAGGGAGCACACCAGATTGCGCTGATGTCGAGCACAACGACCTTTCCATAGAACTGCCACAGGGACAGGGTCTGTCCCTTTTGGTCGGCCATGCGGAAGTCCGGCGGCACTTGTCCGACTTCGAAGCCCTCGGCGACCAATCCCTGCTCGGGCTCGCCAACGCACCAGTCGTTGGTGGGGGCCTCCCAGGTCCAGCTATCTTCGGTGTCGCCACCCTCATCGTAGGTGTCCGGCGTGACCAGATTGGGCACACAGCCGGTCGACAGACCAAGAACAATCAGCGTGGGGAGCAGTCGCTTCACGCACACTAGATAACCTGAGCCCAGCCAAAGTTTCAGCCTGGAGCCGCGGTACCGTCCATTCGCGCGTCCCCGGCAGCCAATACGGCCAATAGCCAATCGTGCCGTTCATCGTGCTCTGGAATCACTTGAGCAAGGCGTCGCAGTGTCGGTTCGGCGAAGCGTCCTTGTTTGTCATCGAGGGATTTGAGGACTGCAGCCGCGGCCGTACCGTCGCGCATGCGCTCGACCTCGGAAATGGCGGCCCACTCCATCGCCGGCGTGATGACCTCAATGCGTCCGACGATCGTGCGCACAAGCCGCGTCGGTTGGGGGTTGAGTGTCAGGGGCAGCAGGGCATCGGCCTCGGCCTCCGTACAATCGATGATTGACAAATAGTATTGAATCATACATATATATATATATATAAAATAAAAATCGCAACGCATCGATGATTGAAAAATAATATTGAATAATCGA
>CAYYHT010000080.1:0-15619 GCA_964471355.1 uncultured Enterobacteriaceae bacterium | reverse complement strand
GCCAGGGGTGCCAAGCTCCCACGCACGCAGCCGCTTGGTGATGTTCAACTGCGGTGATTCCAGCAACATCAGCTTGTCCGAGAAGATCCTCAAGCGCCCCCGCCTGATCGAGCGTATTCGTCGTCAGGTGGCCGATCCACACCACGCGCATATGGTCTGCTTCAACAGCTCGCCTTGGGAGCGAACCCTTGCTGTGCGCCTTGGACTGCCCTTGAACTCGGTGGACCCCGACCTGTCCGATCTGGGCAGCAAGAGCGGCTGCCGCGAGGTCTTTCGGGCTGCGGGCATCGAGTTTCCCTTCGGGATCGAGCGCCTGCGCACGGCTGACGACATTGCCCGTGCCTTGGTCGAAGTCAAGAAGCGCTCTCCGGATGCCAAGCGAGCGGTGGTCAAGCTGAACGAGGGCTTCAGTGGAGAGGGCAATGCCCTGTTCTACTTCAATGGTCTCACTGCCTCCCAGAGCGATCTCAAGGGCCGTATTCTTGGCATGCTGCCCGATTTGCGCTTCGAGGCTCCCCTCGAGAACTGGGAGAGTTTCGAGCAGAAGTATGGCGAGATGGGGGGAGTGGTCGAGACCTTTGTCGAGGGTGAGGTCAAGCAGTCTCCGTCGGCGCAATGCCGGGTCAACGCACTCGGCGAAGCCCAGGTGATCAGCACGCACGATCAGCTGTTGGGCGGGCCATCTGGGCAGGTCTTTCTCGGCTGTACCTTTCCGGCTGCCGAGGAGTACCGCATGCCGATTCAGGAATCGGGTCGTGCGGTGGCCCAAGAGCTCGCGAATCGCGGTGTGATTGGCCGGTTTGGCATCGACTACGTCAGCGTAAAGAGCGAAGACGGCTGGAAGCACAGTGCCATCGAGGTCAACCTGCGCAAGGGTGGCACGACCCATCCGTTCCTGACCCTGAAGTTCCTGACCGCCGGCGTCTACGACATGAGCGATGGGCTGTTTTATGCCCCGTCTGGCAAGCCCAAGTACTACTACGCCACCGATACGCTGCAGTCTGACCGGTACATCGGACTGCTGCCCGAAGACCTCGTCGATATTTCCGTCTACCACGGCCTTCACTTCCATGGGCCGTCTGAGAGAGGGGTGGTGTTCCACCTGATCGGGGCACTGTCGGAGTTTGGAAAGCTGGGCCTGGTCGCGATCGGGGACAATCTGCAGCAAGCGAGATTCCTGTACAGCAAGACGCTTCAGGTGCTGGACGAAGAGACCGGACGCCGCCAGCTGGGGTCCTGAACCCACGGGCCCACTCGCCCCTACCCCTGATTGCGCTTAGGTTGCTGCGATGAGGTGTACGTGAACAATCAGGCGCGCTGGACGCCGTTGATCGGCTTGTTTCTGTTGTTGGCCATGGTCGCTTGGATGGCGTCTGTGTTCTTCAACGCACAGGGCAAGAACGTCAGCTGGTCCGAGCTCAAGGAACAGCTGCGCGAGGGCGAAGGCATCGAGAAGGTGATCTTGCACGAGGACAAAGTCCAGATCGTGCTCGAGACCCCAGAGGGTCGCGTCGTTCCCGACATGGTTCAGGCCATGCGTGTCGATGGCGACGACGAACTCATTCAGATTCTGAACAGCAGTGGCGTGGCCTACGAGGCCGCCCCCAACGCGGGTTGCGAGGGCGGCGAAGTCGGTCTGCTGCTCATTCCGTTGGGCTTGCTGCTGATCTTCTGGTTGTTCATCGCCAACCGCAGCGCCGGAGGTCAGGGGGTTGCCGCATTCGGACGCTCCCAGGCCAAGCTCGTGCCCGAAGACGGCACCGGAGTCAGCTTCGAAGACGTCGCTGGCGTCGACGAGGCTGCCGAAGAACTGCGCGAGGTTGTCGCGTTCCTGCAGACCCCCGAGCGGTTCACCCGCTTGGGCGGCCGTCCCCCCAAAGGCGTGCTGTTGGTCGGACCTCCTGGAACCGGCAAGACGCTGCTTGCGCGCGCTGTGGCAGGCGAGGCCGGGGTGCCGTTCTTCAGCATCAGCGGATCGGACTTTGTCGAGATGTTCGTGGGCGTCGGCGCCAGCCGTGTTCGCGACCTGTTCAAGAACGCCATCGAGCACGCGCCGTGCATCATCTTCATCGACGAGCTCGACGCTGTGGGCAAGTCCCGTGGTGCTGGAGGCCCCGCTGGAAATGAAGAGCGTGAACAGACTCTCAACCAGCTGCTGGTCGAGATGGATGGCTTCGACAACCGAAAGGGCGTCATCGTCATGGCGGCGACCAACCGCCCCGAAATTCTGGATCAAGCACTTCTGCGCGCCGGTCGTTTCGATCGGCAGGTGCTCGTGGACAGGCCCGACCGAGCTGGTCGCAAGGCCGTTCTAGAGGTCCACGCCAAGAACATCAAGCTCAGCGAAGACATCGACATGATGGAGATCGCCAAGCTGACCCCCGGGTTTGCCGGTGCAGATCTGGCCAACGCGCTGAACGAAGCCGCCCTGTTGGGAGCACGCCGCGATGCCGACGCCATCTCGATGGGCGACATCAAAGAGGCGATTGAACGCGTCATTGCCGGTCTCGAAAAGAAGAACCGACGCATGAGCGCCTTTGAGATCAAGAACACGGCCTACCACGAGGTCGGACACGCCTTGTGCGCCGCGGCGAGCCCCGGTGGCGATCCGGTCCAGAAGATCAGCATCATTCCCCGCGGCCTGGCTCTTGGGTACACGCTGACGGTGCCTGCCGAAGATCGCTACAGCAAGACCAAGGCCGAGCTGCTGAACCAACTGACCATGCTCTATGGCGGTCGCGCGGCCGAAGATTTGATCTTCGGCGATGTGACCACCGGTGCTGCCGACGACATTCGACGCGCCACCAACCTCGCCCGCGACATGGTCGTCAAGTTCGGCATGAGCAAGGCGTTGGGGGCTGTGAACTTCACCGATCAGGGCCAGAACATGTTCGGCTTGGGCCCCAATGACGGTCTGCGAGGCACCTCTCCCGACACGCTCGACGCCATCGAGCAAGAGATTCGCCGATTGACGGACCGCGCATATGGACGGGCCATCGACATCCTGACGGACAATCGCGTGCTTCTCGAAGAGATGGCCATCCAGCTGCTCGACACAGAAATTCTCGAGGGCGACGAGCTGCAGAACTTCTTATCCAGGGCGGTTTTGGCCGAGTCCTTTGCCGAGCCTCCGACCGCGGAATGGCTGCGAGAGGTTGCCCCAGAAGGGAAGTAGGCCCACGAGTTGCGAGTCAGTGGGTAGACTCCTGCCGAGGGCTGCTGAATGACTCGTGTGCTGATTCTGTCTTTGCTGCTGTCGGCCAGCGCTTCGGCAACGACCTATGGCGACGGCAAGGCCATGGTGAAGGAAGGGCGCTTCTATGACGCCGTTCGCTTCTGGCTTGATGCTCTCGACGAGGACGAGTTCGACCAAGGCGCCATCAAGGGCTTGGATCGCTACGCCGAGTCTGCGTATGAGCAGCGCCTCGACGAGGCGCAAGAGCACGAGGCTGAGCGCCGATTTGAGAAGTCCATTGAGACCTATGATCTGATCACCGAGCTGAACGTAGAGCTGAGTGCGGTCGCGGCCATCGAATACCCAGACCACAGCAATGTCGTGGACCGAGAGCGCGAAGACGCTTGGGAGGCGTGGGCCGGTCACCTGCTGCGCGAGGGCGCCGTCGCGCTGACCAAGCGCAAGTGGTCCGATGCCGAAAAGAACTACGAAGAAGCGCTCGTCATGAAGCCCGACCTGCCCGAGGCCCGCAAGCAGCTGGCCAAGGCTCAGACCGAGCTGGGTCACGAGCGCTTTGCCAAGTTCAAGTACCGCGAGGCGGTCGAGTACTTCGACAAGTCGGTGGCGAACGGTGCGGGGCGTGAATCCAAGGCGTGGGCGTCGGCCATTCACCGCGAGCTGGGCAAGTACTACATGTCCAAGTCCAGCTGTCGTCAGGGAGCGCGGGAACTTCGACTGGCCGGTGACCTGTCTTCGAACCTGTCTCTGGTGGACTTGCTGGCGCGGGCCGAGGACTGCGCCCGCATCGAGCTGATCATCATGCCCTTTGAAGAGGAGGGTGGCGGCGACATGGTGGGCTCTGCCCCGGCAGCGATGCTGGTGGACCGCTTGGAGGCGGCACTCACCGATCAGGGCAGTGAGTTCCTCAGGCTGCTCGATCCCGATTCAGATACCGCCGCACGGGCCCTGGCCGGAGGCTTGGAGGGAGCACGCCCGGGGGCGCTCTTTCAGGTTCGCGGGCGCATCACGCAGCTGACGGTGGATCGCCCCGACCCGACCACCAACAAGCGCAATACCGAGGGCAGATACCAAGAGATCTGCCCGCTGCCCGAAGGCGTGTACTACCGCAGTGACGAGTGGTGCGACGAGGTCACCACCATCTTCTATGAAGAGCAGGGCGCCTGGGTCGAAGCGGCCAGCGAAGGGTCGATTCGACTCATCAATCCCACCACCTCAGAACAGCTGATGACCAAGCCGGTCAACGCGCAGCTCAAGCGCGAGGCCATGCAGGCGGTCGACTTTGTGCGCACGGTCAAGGGAGAGCAGGTGGCCGTCGAGGTCGGTGTGAACCCTGGCGAGAGCGTCTTTGCCATCGATCCAGAGATTCTGGGCTTGATGGAACAACCCACTCCATTGCCGTCGGACAGTGCGCTGGCGTCCGAGGTGACCACATCACTGGCACAGAACATGGCCGCCGCCATCCTCGCCGAGGTCGATCATCCTGCAGATGTGGAAGACCCCCAGGTGATCGACAACTTCACCGATCCCGTACTGGACGCCGACGAAATCGACCTGTCTGGTGGGCAGGGTGCAGTCGAAGTCGAACCGCCGCCGCCACCGCCACCACCTGAGCCAGACCCCGATGTGCCGCCCACCAAGGCTGTCATCCCAAAATAGCTTCGGTGAAGCAGCCGGTCCTTAGGTAGCGAATCGTGCCGGTGATGACGTCTGGATGGCTCATCACAAAGGTGTGGATGGCCTTGACGAACAGCTCGTCTTCGGCGCCGTCGAGGAAGGTCTCTTCGAGGGCCACGGTCATGTCATCTTCGCCGCTGAGCAGCGGATTGAAGCCGGCTCCGTCGCCCTTTACACCAGCGACGATGCCGAAGGGCACATCGGGCTTGGGCATCTTGCGAACAGACTCGGTGGTGAGATCTTGCATGCTGGGCCCGCCGATCAGCGCAGTAGCGGCCAGTGGCTGCAACATGTCAGCGATCTCGGCGCCTTGGTTCGGTGTCGCAATCATGACCAGTCGCTGCACCTCGATGCGCTGTCGCCACTCGGCATTGCGGGCCAGAAGCAGTCGCGCGAGCAGTCCCCCCATGCTGTGGGTCACCAGATGGATCTTCTCGATGCCTTCGAGTGAATTGAGCAGGCGCTCGACGCCCTCTGCGTGGTCGGCGAGGGATTGACGCGTCGACGGATAGTTCACGGACCAAGCCTGAAATCCCTCGGTTCGCAGGCTGCGAGTCATCGGCCCAAACGCGTCCTTCGCTCTGAAGATTCCGTGCAGCAGCAACACAGCTTCGGTGCTGCTGTGCTTGAGATCGTGCTCGGACTTCATGCGCTCGAAGGTGTTGCGGCACTCCATGTAGGTGCCGGTTTCCCAGCGTCGGTCGTTCGGCCCCAACAAGCGACACTGCGACGTGTAGACCTGTTCCTGAATGCGGTAGCCAGCGTGCAGGAACACGTCCGCCCACAGTTGCTTTCCGCCGAGCGTTGGGGGTGCGAACAGTGCCATCACCGGAATCCTATCGCGTCAGCCCTCGGCTGGAGCGAGCAGTGCGGTGAGCTCAGCGACTTCGGCAGCGGGAGTCCCGCGACGACGCTGCATCTCGACGGCAATCAGCCCGAACCGGTACTCGAGCTCGGCCGTGGCCTTGTCGCCGTGGTGGTACCTGTGCCAGGGCTCGACGCGGTCCTCGAACAGCTCGAGCGCCGATGACCACGCAGCGTCCGCTTCGATCTGGCGGTCCTCTGCGTTCAGCATCGCCGCCTCGTGCAGGCGAGCGGACACCAGAACAAGCGCGTCTCCGGGTTCTGGAGGCGGAGGTGGGGGAGCGGGGTCACAGGCGACCAGCAGCAGGAAGAGGGGGAGCATGGAAGGAGGGGGGCTGGGGAGGGGCGTCGAGTGTATCGCGCGGTGGTAGGGTCGCGCCATGAATGGGCGTATAGCGGTGATCGGCGGCGGGGTGGCGGGATGCTCAGCGGCGTGGCATCTGACGCAGCGAGGCGTCCAGGTCGTGCTCTTTGAAGCCGCTTCCCAGCTGGGGGGACGGGCGACCACCTCCCGTACAGATGGGGTGACCATCGACACCGGCGCAGGCTTCATCTGCAACTTCTATCCTGAGGTGTTGGCGACCCTCGATACGCTGGGCCTGCGGGGCGACGTGGTGCCTCTGGCCCCAACGAGCGGCTTTCTCAAGGACGGTCAGCTGGGCACGATGACCCTGGGCTCCATTGGCTCCTTTCTTCGCTTTCCATTCTTGGGTTGGCGGGACAAGGCGCGTTTCGCAGCTGAGATGGGCAAGAGAACGCTTCAGCGACGTCGCTACGACCTGCACGATCCGCACATCCTGGCGCCGTACGACACCGAGGACATGGCCACGGCCTCGATTCGCGAGCTGGGCGAGTCCATCTACCATCACGGCATTCGTCCGGGAGTCGAGCCCTTCTGGTTCTTTCGCTGTGAGGATGCATCCCAGGCGATGCTGTTGGCGTTGTGCTCGCGGGTCGTGGAAGGAGGGATTGTCGGGCTGCGAGGCGGCATGGACACCCTGGCAACGGCGCTTGCGCGGGACGCTGACGTTCGCCTGGACAGCCCTGTACGGTCGGTCGGACCAGGTTCGGTCGTGGATGGAGAGGCGTTTGAGGGGGTTGTGGTGGCGCTGCCAGGCAGTGGGGCGCTGCGCGTTGCCGATGCGGTGCTGACCCCTGACCAGCGGGCGTTCTACCGAGGGCTTCGCTACATCCCACAGGTTCATGTTGGCTTTGTCGTGGAGTCGGGCTGGCCGGACGGGTGTGCTGTGCTCATTCCCATCGGGCCGGGTGAGCACGACATTGGCATCCTGAGCCTGCAGACCCCAAAACATGGGGCGCCGAAGCCTGGGCATGACCTGGTCAGTGTGTTTCTGAGTGGGGCAGCCAGCGCGCGCCTGATCGACCATTCCGATGACGAGATCATCGGCAAGGTGTGGCAGATGGCGCGAGCCGAGCGTCCCGAGTTTCCTGCCAGCGCACAGAGTGTGGGGGTGTGGCGCAGGCGCGAGGCGTTGCCGGTGCCCGTTCCCGGGCACTACAGGCGCGCTTCAGCGTTTCTCAGGACGCAGCAGCCCCCGGTCGTGTTCGCCGGTGATCACTTCAGCACTCCCAACCTTGAGGGAGCGCTGTTGAGTGGCCGGTGGGCGGCACAAGCGCTGCTGTAGCGGACCGAGTCTCGCGAGCTAGTTCAGCTGCTCGAGCTCTTGGTCGATGATGACGCTGAACTTCTCGATGGGCTGGGCGCCCGACAGCATGATGCCGTTGACGAAGAAGGTCGGAGTGGCCTGCACGCCGACCTTGGTGCCCTGCTCGAAGTCCGCCATGACGATGTCTTTGTACTTGCCGGACTCGTAGCACTCGGTCCAAGCCGGCATGTCCAGCTCGAGCTGGTTGGCGTAGCCGATGATCTGTGGATCTTGCAGGTTGCGCTGGTCCTGAAGCAGCAGGCGTCCCATCTCCCAGTACTTGTCCTGCTCGCCGGCGCAGTGCGCGGCAGTGGCCGCGGGCACGGCGCGCTGGTGGAAGGACAGCGGGAAGTCCTTGTAGACCACGCGAACCTGGTCGGGGTACTTGGCGCGGATGGCCGCGACGCTGTCAGCACCCTTGCTGCAGTAGGGGCACTGGTACTCGGCCCACTGGACGACAGTGACCGGCGCATCGACGTTGCCCAGAATGGGGTCGTTGTCGCCGATGGGCATCGTGACGCGGGGAAGGTCGGGGTAGGGCAGCACGATCGAGACGTTGTGCTTGGCCTTCACCTCGGCGATGTACACCTGATAGCGCTTGCCCTGGTTCTGACGAGTGAGCTCGCCGATGAGCATGGGGCGCGCCTCTTCGAGAGAAGCACCGCCAAGCTGGCGGGCAACCTGCGGATAGAAGGCGGCGATCTCGGCGTCGGTCGGTGCGGCGGCCTTGTTTTCGATTTCCTCGACCATCAACGCATTGATGTCGGTGAGTCCGCGATCCTTGACCTCGGCCTCGAGGATGGCTTCGATCACCTTGCGCTCGACGGCTTGGGCTTCCTTTTCGTACTTGTCCATCAAGTACTTCATCTCGAGGGAGCGCATCTCGCCTTCGATTTCTGCGTTCAGCTCGCCCTGGGTGACTTGGCCGCCTTTCCAGGTAGCCAGCACGGTGCCGTCGTCCGCGCTTGCGGGAGCGGTGGCTGCTGGTGCCGGGGCCTTGGCGGCTTTCTTACTGGGCTTTGCGTCTGCCGGCGGGTGGCCGCAGGCGGCGAGAAACAGCGTGAGAGCGATCATTGTTCGGATCATGAGAGGCGACCTCTTCTTTGGGGGCACAGTGTGCGAGCGCCGCTAGGTAACACCGTCCGACACCTCCCCGTGCCGCTTGGTTACGAACGAAGACGATTTTCTCGGCACGGAGCATGCAGTGAGATCTCCTGGGCATTACCCCGGAGGCGCCCATGAATCGCATCTTCGCCTGGATGATCTTCATTGCTTTTGCCGTCGCTGCGCTCAGCGAGGGAATCGCTTCGCGTTTGGCCACCAGTCCCGACGTCAGCGCCAGCTGGGTTGGCGACGAATACGGACAGTGCGTCGAGGCGGCGGGCGAAGACAAGTCCGAGCTGTCCGCGTGTGTGAATGGCGCGCCCGTGTCGGCATGGCTGTACACGTTGACCACGCGCACAACCGCCGACATCGTGTGCTGGGAGCCTGGACAGGACCAAGCCACAGCACCGGTCAGCAAGCTGCCCGCCGAACCTGTGCTGACCGAGGCCTTTGCCCGTGCTGGACTCACTGCAAAAGGGGTGACGGACATTACTCTCGTCCCGTTCGAGGACAGGTACTGGTTCACTGGCAATCAGAACGGACTCGAGTGCGCGGGCAACATTGCCCTGCTCAAACGCAAGCACACCATGGACAAGGTCACCTCAGGAGCCATGGACATGGCCAAGGCATCGGTGACCTTGGCGATCGGCTTGGTGGGCGGAATGGCGCTGTTCCTGGGCCTGGTCAAGGTGGCCGAAGAGGGCGGACTTCTGCTGGTCATCGCCAAGCTGGTTCGACCGATCATGATTCGCCTGTTCCCGGACGTCCCTCCCGACCATCCGGCCATGGGCGCCATGATCCTCAACATGTCTGCGAACGCGCTTGGACTGGGCAACGCCGCGACCCCCTTTGGCATTCGCGCGATGATCGAGCTGAACAAGCTCAACCCCAATCCGGGCACGGCCACCAACGCGATGGCGCTGTTCTTGGCCATCAACACCAGCAGCGTGACCATCTTGCCCACCGGCGCCATCGTCTGGCGGCAGACCATGGGCTCTGCCGATCCATCCGGAATCATGGCAACGACGCTGTTTGCCACTATCTGCAGCACCACCTGCGCCATCGTGGTGGCCAAGACCCTGCAGGGGTGGTGGCCGGCTGCGGCAGCCCATGTTGGCGGGGCAGCGACCATCGATGAAGCCTTTGCCGAGCCCGACATGCCGGACATTGCGGCCCCGACGGCTTCCGAGGCCTATCCGTTGTGGGTCACTGGGTTGGCCATGGCCGCCATCGCATCCATCATTCCACTCACCATCGTCTACGGAGAGCAGATCTCTCCCTGGATCGTGCCCAGCATCATCGTGTTCTTCCTGGGCTTTGGCTGGGTCAAAGATGTGCCGGTCTACGAGGTCTTTGTGCGAGGAGCCAAAGAGGGCTTCGAGATCGCCGTGCTGATCATCCCCTACCTTGTGGCGATCTTGGCGGCGATCGGCATGCTGCGCGGCTCGGGAGCCCTGGACCTGACCACAGCGCTGTTGGGACGCGTCACAGCTCCCTTCGGCTTGCCCGGCGAGGCACTTCCGATGGCGTTGATTCGCCCCTTGTCAGGCTCGGGAGCGACTGGCGTGATGGCCGACATCATGGGTACCCATCACCCCGACTCGTACACGGGCTACCTGGTCAGCACCATGCAGGGCAGCACTGAGACGACGTTCTATGTACTGGCGGTCTACTTCGGCGCGGTTCGCGTTCGGGACACCCGGCACACGATGGTCGCGGCCATCGCTGCAGACATCATGGGAGTCATTGCTGCGGTCGTGATCTGCAGCTGGCTCTATGGGCACCTGCCCCTGACCATTCCGCACGTGCCTCCACCCATGTAGGCGTGGCTGCGGCTACTCCAGAACCATGCGCTCGAGGCGCGACAGCGACAGCGGCCCGGCATGGGCAGCGGTGATCTTGCCGTCTGGACCCACAACAATCGTCGTGGGCAGGCCGCTCACCGAGTAGGCGCCGGCGGTGATTGAGTACTGGTCGTGCAGGACGGTGTAGTTGATGCCGAGCCGCTTGACGTGTGCTTCGAGTTGACGGGTCGTCAGCGCGTCGTCAACGCTGATTCCGTACATCGGGATGTCGGGATGATCGTCGTGAAACTTGGCGAATGCGGGAATCTCTTGCTTGCACGGTCCGCACCATGTCGCCCAAAAGTTGAGCACGACCACTTCACCGCGGTGTTGCTTGAGCTCAAACTCCTGGCCTTGCAGGTCCGCGAGCTTGAAGTCCGGCGCTGGGTCGCCACTCATGTCGACGCGTGGCTGCACCAGATTCCATACGAACAGGACGCCCACCACGATGACCAGGGCTAGGCCCCAATCCTTGAGCATGCCGATCAGAAGTTTCTTATCCATTGATCATCGCACCACGAGTACAGGCACCTTGGCGTGGCGGACGACCCGCTCCGCAACCGAACCCAGCAAGATGTGCTGCAGTCCCGTGCGCCCGTTGGTACTGACTACGACCATCTCGTATCGGTTCTCGACGGCGGCTTGGGTGTTGATGGCTTCGGCGGGAGGGCCCTCGCCGATCAAGCAGTCTCCACGCATGGATTCGGGCACTGAACTCTCCATCAACTCCCGCAGACGCTTCTGCGCGCCTTCGGTCTCTCCGCGTGTCAGCCGGTCGACGAGGTCTTGTGCGACCGCGTTGCCCAGGTTGGGGGTCTGAAAGGCCCCGACGACGACGTGAAAGAGGTCGATTTGATGCCCTGAGCCCGTCGCGAGTTTCACGGCGTAGGCGATTGTGGGTTCAGTCAGGCGAGAGAAATCGACGGCGACCAGAAAGCGACCAGGCATGAGATGAGGCTCCGTGGGGGCTTATATCCCTTTGGATGCGCCTCAGGCCATCGCCATTGCGGGGGCGGGCTCGAACGCCTGCTGGCGGCGCGGTCCCACCGTTGCCCAGCCCAGTCCAATGAACAAGACGCCCAGGCAGACGAAGAGCACCGGGGCCAGGATGGCCAGGATGACAGCAGCTAGGGCGAGGCCATCTTCGACGGTGCTGATGAATGGGTTGAGAAATCCAGCGGTGAAGGTGGTGGAGAGGGCTCGGACACCGCCCTTGACGACGGTGATCGTGCCTGCGCTGCCGCCGCCAACAATCAGGCCCAAGGCCAGGCCGGCGAGGGGATCAACGAACGTGATCATCGATGCACCGGCAATCGTCGCGGCGGTGGGGCGGATGACGACCCCCATCGAGTCCATCAGGTGATCGAAGGCCGGGATCTTGTCGCCGGCGAACTCAAAGACCGTGGCGGAGCCGAACAGCAACGTTGCGGACCAGTGGTTCATGAACGCGAATGAATCGGCCAGCTCGACGTAGCCGGTCATGGCCATCAAATTGATGGCGAGCAGCGGCATGAAAGCCCGCAAGCCACAGGTGGCTGCGAGCCCGAGGCCCATTGCGACGGTCACGGTATGGGTTGCAACGAGGGGGACGAGCGAGAGGAATTCGAACGGGTCCATGGGGCACCTCCGCCTTTCGCTACGGGAGGGCACTCAGATTAATTCAGCGGACTTCTCGTATACTCCCGCCATGGCGAGCTCGCTCTACTGCGCTACATGCCTGACGACTTTCCGCGAAGATGCGGATGCATGCCCGAATTTGGGGTGTGGCTTGCCACGCCCAAGGGTGGGCTGGGGCACCCTTCTGGGAACGGGCGATTTACTCGATCGCCACTACCACATCATCAAGCCGCTGGCGGTTGGTGGTGCCGGCCTGTGCTACCTGGCCCAGGAAGTCGACAACGATGGCCTGCCGACCGGCGATGAGTTGGCGATCAAAGTGCTCTATACCGAGCGGGACAGCGGTCCCTTCCTGCGGCGGCTGTCGAACGAAGCGCAGATCTTGCAAGAGCTGGCACACACAAACATCGTCGAGTGCCGCGGATTCGTTCACCGGCGCGGTCAGCCTCCCTACCTCGTGACGCTGTTCGAGAAGGGCGGCAGTCTGACTCACCACATCAAGCGGGTTGGGGCGCTGTCTCCGGTCGTGGCCGGGGGAATTCTGCGGCAGGTGCTGCTGGCGCTAGACGTGGCTCATGATGCCGGCGTCGTACACCGAGACCTCAAGCCCGAGAATGTGCTGTTGTCTGCGAAGGTGGGCGCCGATGTCGTGCCGCAGATTCGTGTGGCCGATTTTGGTATTGCCAAGGTTCAAGGTGGCATCGGCGGCGGTTTGACCAGCGTGGGCGCCTTTGTTGGCACCCCAGAGTACGCCGCTCCCGAGCAGTTCGAGGGGCGTGCTCCGACTCCGGCAACCGACGTGTTCGCGGCAGGCGGCCTGCTCTACTACTTGCTTACGACCAAGCCCCCGCTGCAGTTCACTCACCGACACGACGTCGGCACCAGCTACACCGAGATGCTCGATCAGATCCCACCGACCGTGGCTGGAATGGACGGCGATCCGGACCGCAAGGCCATCGTTCAAGATCTGTTCAACAATACGATGTGCGCCGACGACACCCAGCGGTGGACCATTCGGCAGGTCATCGCCCGGCTCGATGATTTGTTTGCAGGCGCCGTCGTTCCCGTCAGCGAGGGCTCTGCCGAATTCGACGAGGACGACGACGAGATGCTGCTGGGTGGCGGCTCCACCTTTGTGTGGAGCCCCAATGAGGGCGAAGAGAACGTGCCTGTCAACCGGCCGGCTCCCAAGATGCCAGTGCCCGAAGGCGATGACGACGAGGACACGCTGATCCTGAGCGACCAGGGGCAGTTTGCGATTCCCGAGCCGCCGCCGCCGGCGGGCCTCAATCAGCCGGACTCCTATCCGACGGCAATTCCCAGCGCCGACTCCGACTTTGATGACGCGTTGCCCGGTCGGGCAGTGGCTTCGGGACCGGTTCCGCCACCGGCACCTCCATCCTCGGCTCTGGTACCGCCTCCCGCCGCCGCTGGGTCCTCGGCGCTGGTGCCGCCTCCCGCCGCCGCTGGGTCCTCGGCGCTGGTGCCGCCTCCCGCCGCCAAGCCGGCGGCACCCGCTTCCAGCTTCCTACAGCCACCTGCGCAGCTGACGCCACCGACACCGACGATGGTGCCCGCGCCCATCCCCGAGCGCGCGCCTGCACCTGCTCGCGATGAGATGGACGACTTCCTCGCTCCCAAGAAGAGGAAACGGCCCAACGAATTGTCCCTTGACGACCTGTTCGGTGGGGCCGAGGTCGACGACGACGAAGAGGCGATTCCGACCATGTTCGACTCGCCGACGTCTAAGCCGAAGGCGTCCACTGCTCAGAGCACTAGCTCGTCCTTCTTTTTCGAGGAGTCGGCGCCTCCCGCCGCGCCCGCCGCGCCCGCCGCGCCCGCTGCACCGGCGCCTGCTGCGGTCGCACCAGTGGCTGCGGCCCCGGTGTCCGATACCGCTGGCCTGTGGTTTACATCGGACCCACAGCCGATTCCCCAGCCGCTCCCCACCGCCCCACGCGAGCTGTTGAAGCTGCTTGGCAGTGCCCACGAGGTGCATCGCTCCGTGGTGATCGCAGGGATCGAGGGGTTGGGTCCTGGTCCCATTGGGGACGCCATGCGGAACCATCGCAGCGGCGACGATGTACTCATTGGTTGTGGCATTGGGCTGGCTGTTGCCACCCTCAAGCGCCGAGAGTGGGTGAACCATGTTCGGTCCCTCTTGGGCGACCGCGATGCCTCCGTGCGCGCCTGCGCCGCCCTGGGACTCGGCGAAGTCGGCAGCGGTGGCCTGCTAGCGCAACTCTCCAGGTTGCTCGGCGACGCCGATCCGATGGTCCGAGCCGCCGCCACAAGGGCGCTGGGTGTGGCTTGCTCCCGTGAAGGACAGCAGGGATTGGGGCGCAACTGGCTCTCGCGGGTTCGCTCTGACAGCCACTCGTCGGTGCTCGAAGCGCTGCGATATGCCGAGGGCTTGTTGGGGGCTGAGTGAGCCAACGCATTCGGGCGCGCGTGCTGACCCCGCTGGGACCGAAATCGGTTCGCTACTTGCCAGACGGCGTGGTGACCGTGGGCGCGGATGGGCGGATTGAGTCCGTCGAGGAGTGGGACGGCGCACCGGTCGATGAGGATCTGCGGCCCGGCGTGTTGGTGCCCGGCTTTGTCGATGCACACCTGCACTTCCCCCAGAGCCGAATCATCGGGGCAGCCAGCGGACCGCTGCTGCAGTGGCTGGAGCACAGTACCTTCCCGGAAGAGCAACGGTTTGCCGACCAGTCGCACGCCGAGCGCATTGCGGACGCGTTCTGCAGCTGTTTGGCGTCGGCTGGGACCACCCTGTCGATGGTCTATGGATCGGTCCATGGGCCGGCTACAGACGCGCTGTTCAAGCAGCTCGACGACCGTGGGCTTCGTGCAATTGCCGGTCCGGTACTGATGGATGCCCACAGCCCGCCGGCGCTGACCCGGTCGGTTGAGCAGTCGATGGACGAGCTCGAGGCGCTGCGGGAGCGCTGGCACGGCCATGACGGTCGCCTGGCTGTTGCCGTGATTCCGCGCTTTGCGCTGTCGTGTAGCGAGCAGATGCTTGAGGCGGCTGGGCGCTACGCCCGGGACCATGACCTGTGGGTGACGACGCATCTGTCCGAGACGGAAATCGAGTGTCGGATCGCGACCGAACGGTTTGGCACCAACGACTATTTGGCCGTCTACGAAAACGCCGGCATGCTGCATGAACGCTCGGTATACGCCCACTGCATCCACTTGTCCGACAACGAGTGGTCCCGTTTCGAGAGTGCGCGAGCGGTGGTCGCGCACTGCCCGGACAGCAACTTCTTTCTTGGGTCCGGCCGCATGCCGTTGCCCCCCGAGAGCGTGCCGATGGCAGTCGGAAGTGATGTCGCCGCCGGGCGAAGCTTCCGAATTCCGCGCATCGTGTCGTCGGTCTATGACAACGCGCTGTGTCGGGGAGTCAGGCTCGATCCGCGCCAGCTGCTGTGGTGGGGCACTCGCGGTGGGGCTCTGGCGCTGGACTGCGACCATGTTGGATTGCTGACTGCGGGCCTCGATGCAGACATGGTCTGTTTGGACCTTCCCGAATGGGCAGAGAGCGAAGACGAGGTGTTGGGCTGGCTGATCTTCGATCACGATGCGCCGCGCGCCATCAAGACCTGGGTCCGTGGCAACGTCGTGTGGGACCGACAAAAAGCAGGTCG
>CAYYHT010000079.1:0-15753 GCA_964471355.1 uncultured Enterobacteriaceae bacterium | reverse complement strand
CATGTGCACTCCTGCTTGGGGCGCGTCCCTAAGGGGTCGGGCAGCGTTGAGCGAGCGACAATCGGTGCGAGCGGTCATGCGGCGGGTTTGTGTCGCCTGTCGCAGCTTGACACCGGTCCTGCTGCTGGGGGAGCCCGGAACCGGCAAGGGGGTGATGGCGCAGTACATTCACAGCCACAGTCCGCGCCGCGCCGGCCCGTTCCAACGCCTGGACTGCACGGCGGTCGCGGGAGCTGGCGTGCTGTCCGCCTTGTTTGGACATGTGAGAGGCGCCTACACCGGGGCAACATGTGATCGGACTGGAGTACTTCGGGCCGCAGATGGTGGCAGCTGCTTTGTCGATGAGATCGGCGACCTGGCCAAGCAGCACCAAGGCAAGCTGCTGACCGTGATTCAGGATGGCGAGATCATTCCGATGGGCGCTGACACGGCCATCCACATCAACGTTCGCTTCATCGCGGCGACCAACGTCGATCTGGAACAGGCGGTTGCCCGCGGCCACTTTCGTCGCGATGTGCTGGACCGATTGGGCGGACACCTCATTCAGATGCCGCCACTGCGCGACCGCGCGGAGGACTTCGAAGGACTGGCAACCCAGGCCTGGCTGCGAATGGCGGGCCCAAACGCCCGCATTGACGCCAGAGCCCTCGACGTACTTGCAGCGCGACCATGGCCAGGCAACATCCGCCAGCTGGTGCTGACCCTGCAGCGTGTGCACGCGGTTTGCCCGGCAGCTGTGTTGAACGTTGCGGGGCTGCAAGCCGCCGAGGTGGATGGTGGGAGCAGCTGGCCTCATGGCGAGACCTACCGCACCCTGATGGCCCGCGCGGAGCTCCAAATCCTGCGCCGCGCGCTGGCCGCAACGTCCAACCGCACACAAGCGGCCAAGTTGCTGGGCATGAGTCGCAGCACCTTCCTCGATCGGCTGAAAAGGTCGGCCGGGGGGGGGGGAAACCGAGGAGCGGTGACTAGGGGGTGTCGAAATCTCGACACCCCTTTGTCGGCCAGTCATCGCCGTTCACAGCGATCTCTAGAAATGGGGTGTCGAGATCTCGACGCCCCTTGATCCGGTTGCCAGGTGTGTCGTAGGCGAATCGCAAAATGACGGCCAGCGGTACGGGCTGATGGCGGGCTCGGGCACCGTCGCCAACGACACCGAGGTGGCGATGTTCATGACGGCCTACGCAGGCGGACTTCAACACCGCAGCGCCCGTCTGGTGTCGAACAGCTACACGACAAAGGACGCCAGCGCAGCGGTGGAACCCGTCTGGCTGGCCCTCGAGAATCGTGCCGGAATGGGGGGCGGGCTGTACGACGCCGACGCGGCTGACTGGCCGGACCCTGCCGGCATGACGCGACCAGTCCGGTACTTCAGCATTGCAAACAACCTGCCGACCACCTCGGACGGTTCCTTTGCGCCCACCACCGATGTACTGCGGCTGTGGGCCGAGCGCGGAGCTGGCAACGCCTTCACTGCGACCTTCAGCCGACTGCGCGTGCTGCGCCAACCCTGGGGAGGCGTCTGATGGCTGCATGGCCCTCACAGAACCGTAGGCCCGGCTGGCCCGCGAGTGCCGACGACACCGCGTGGCCGCTTCCACCACTGCCATGCGCGCTTTACCGCCTCGTCGACGCTGACCGACGACATCACTGTGGCCGAGCCGCGGGTCATCGCCACCGGCTGGCGCACCCAAGCGGGGGCGACCTGGTACCACGCGGCCGATGGCTGGCCGCGACCCGGTGCCATGACCGTGGCCAGCAAGCAGTTCACCGCCGACAACTTCGGGCCGTTCACCGGAAACGCTTGGTGGGACCCCTCCGCGGACGTGCTGCGCATCTACGCCAAGCGTCCCGACACTGACACCTCCGACTTCACCGCTGTGATTGTCGGCCTGCGCGTGCTTCGGCAACGCGTGTAGGACCCTTCTCCGCCGCAATTCAACACTGAGAGAACACCACATGGCAGCCATCACATTTCGACTTCAAGACCTGATTGCGCCCGCGTCCGACGACGTGCAGGACAAACAGGACGCCAAGGACATCCAAGCGTACAAGACCATCGTCGTTCAGGTGCGCAAGCCCGTCGCTGCAGCCGCGGGCACGCTATCTTTGGAGCATTCGGCGACCCTCGATGACGATGCTTTTCAGGCCATCTCAGGGGCCACCTATGAGCTGGCAAATACTCGGTCTGGTGTTTCGGGCTCGGTCCGAGGCAAACTTGGCGGTGGCCGCCTATGAACAGGCGCTGACCTGGCTGGACGCGGCGGACCCCATGCACCATCGGGTGACGGCCGAGCTGGCGGCGAGTCAGTGGGAGGCGGGTCACCACAGCGACGGCATTCGAGGACTGCGCGACGCGCTCGAGGTGGCGGTGCGGGCCGGCGATGTGCGGGCCCAGGGCGTAGCGACGTCCAACCTGGGGGTGATGCATCACCTGGCCGGGAACCACGTCGAGGCCCGTCGCCTGCACGAACGGGCGCTCGACCGGCATCGACAAGCGGGACATGACCGCTTTGAGGCCATCGCCCAGTTCGATCTGGCCGGGCTCGCCCACGAGCTTGGGGCCTCCGAGAGGGCGGCGGACCTGTACCAGCGTGCGATCGATGGACTCGACACGGCAAAAGATGCTCGCCTGTCGGCCCTCGCTCAGGCTGCCTTGGCAGCGGTTCAGGCGCGACTGGGACGCAGCAGTGAGCCCGATGCCACATCGATTGCCGCCGAGCTCGAAGCCGGGGGCCATCCGCTCTTTGCGCGCGGAGCGTGGCTCTATGCTCGCTTGGTGGCTGTCTTGGCCACTCCCGAGTCCTTTGATCCCTCTGATTATGAGCAGCAGCCAGACGAGGTTCAGCTTCCAGCCCGCCTGTTGGGGCAGCTCAGTGCGTCGATGGAGCGCGGTGAGGTGCTGCGGGCCGGGGTGGCACTGGACCGCTTCTGCGTAGGCGCCGGCGACTGGGTCGACCTGTCGAGTCGGACCGCCTATCGAGGCATCTTTGCCATGTTGTGCACCCGGCGACTGCGTGGCCAACCCGATGCCACGCTCGATGACCTTGTCGCCGCCGGCTGGCCCGGTGAGCGAGTCAGTGCCGATGCAGCGCGGAACCGGGCCCATGTTGCGCTCAGCTCCCTTCGTCGTCTGGGGCTGGCGGGGATTCTGCAGAAGCAATCGGGGGGCTACGCGCTGTCTGTGCGCGTCCCTCTGCTGATCACGGGCTCGATCTAACCAAGGCCAGTGCCGGCCAGCGCCTCTGGGCCCAAGTCCACACGGCCAAGCTGGTGACCACGACGGCTGCCAACGCCGCCCACCGCTCTGCGGGGACTCCAGCCACTCCATAGATGAGCAGGCTGTCCGACAGCAGGTTGACCGCCAGCATGCCGGGCAGCATGGCCAGCACGGCGGCGACGTGCTGCCACAGGGGAATCCGGGTGAGGGCTGTGGCCACGGTGATGACCATATGAGGCATCCACAACAGCCTCCACGCCACCAATAGAGCCGGTCCGCGGTCTTCGAGCATGGCCTGAACCGGCTTGATTCGGTCACCGAATAGGGCCTCTGCGGGGTCGCGAAGCAAGACCCGCACCACCATCAGCTGAACGGCCGACGCCAGCAGCGCTCCGGTCAGCCCCAGTGCCGTGCCCCCGGCCCACCCGAACAAGATGCCGCCGGCGAGGGTCGGCATGACCAAGCTGCCCGCGACGATCCAGAGCAGAAGGTAGCCACCGACCCACTGTGGGGACCAGGCTCGGTCGACGCTGCGCAGGGTCTCGGGGTCCAGGCGCTCGGCCAGCCCCAGGCGGTCTTGCAGCCAGTACATGCCGGCCACAGCCGCGATGAACAAGATCAGCTTCACGGCGTTCGCGACAGCCGAGCGGCTCAAGCGGCAGCCATCAGATGACCATCACCGGGATGTCGAAGCTGAGCACGCAGTGGTCCGCGGCGTCGGCTTGGATGCCGATGGTGCCGCCCATCAGGCGGACCAGCTGTGACACGAGTGCGAGGCCCATCGGGGACTCCAGCTCGGATTCGGGGACCGAGCCGGGCACGTGCACTTCAAAGCGCAGATTGGTCAGGCCGCGTCCCGATGCATGGTGAACCTGCAGCGATACGGTGCCCGAGGAGCTGTGCTGGACGGCCGTGCTCAGCAGCTTGAGCAGGACTTGACGCAGGCGCTTGGAGTCCGCGACCACCCGGGTGGGCAGGTCAGGCGCCATGGTCAGGCTAAGCCCGATGCCCATGGGCTTGGCGGCCAAGGCCACCACGTCGACGACTTCGCCCGGCAGGGCACTCAGGTCGACGTCGGCGGGGTGCAGCGTCAGCGATGGCCTGTCGATGCTCGAGATGTCGAGCACGTCGTCGATCAGCCCCAACAGGTGCTCACTGGTGCGCTGAATGGCGCGCAGACTGCGGCGCTGGGGTTCGACCAATCCATCCTGGGCCGCCAGGTCTTGGGCTTCGTGCATGACTCCTGCGAGTGGCGGGCGAAGCTCTTCGGTGACCCGGGTGAGGAACTCTCCCTTGGCGAGGTTGGCTTGGTCGGACCGCTTGCGGGCTGCGGTCAGCTCGGCGGTGCGACGCTGGACCTTGGACTCGAGGGTCTCGATCAGGGCTGCGTTCTCGAGGGAGATGGCGGCCTGGGCGGACAAAATCTCGACGGTCCTCAGGCGGGCGGGGGTAAATGCGTCGGTTGCGAGGGAGTTTTCGAGGTAGAGCATTCCGCGGCGTCGACCCTGCTGCATGATCGGACAGCACAGCACCGAGACGTGGCGACCAGCGAGGTGCCGGTCGGCCGCGAATCGGCTGTCGGCGGCGCCATCGCCCAGCACCACGGTCTCGTCGGTGCGCTGCACGAACTGCATGACGCTGAAGGCGGCGGGAGCGTGGGAGTTCAGGGCTGCACCGGTGACGATGACTTCGTCGCCTGATGCGTTCTCGCTGGCCTCGACGATGAGCTTTCCGTCCCGCTCGATGACCAGGATGCCGGCGGTGGCGCCCGCAGCCTTGCAGGTGACGTCGATGACCTGGCGCAACAGATGCCCTAGGCGAAGCTCGCCTGACAGGGCCTGTGAAGCCCTCCATACCCACTCGAGGTCGATGTCGTCGCCCTTGTTGGGAGACGGCATCGGCATGGCCTGGGTCAGACCCATGAGCAAGTCTGGATGGGTGTTGTCGAGCTGGGCCACCTTGGCTTCGGCTCCCCAGGATTGGTAGTTGTAGCGGCACTCCAGCAGATAGGCGCGCGCCACGGTTCGGCTGCCACGGCTCAGGTGGAACATTCCGGCCCGTTCATTGGCCAGGGCCATGTGGTGGGGGAAGTTGTTCGCCTTGGCTCTCGCAATGGCGTTGTCGTAATGATCGAGCGCTGCGGCCCAGTTGCCCGCGACCCGGGCCAGCTCGGCGTCGACCAAGTCGCGCATGTGATCGAAGTTGTCGGCGCAGCCCTCGGCCCAGGTTGCGAGTCGCTCGCGATTGGCCCGGGCGCGCTCGATGGCATCGTCGTCCACGGTCCGCTGGGCCAACAGCGCGATGGCTTCGTGGAACGCGGACACGGGGTGGTGGAAGGTGGCGACGGCTCCATCGGCGTAGACATTGGCGGTGGCGGCGACGTCGACCGCCCCGGCGTAGTCGCGGAAGATGGTCCGAACCAGCAGTCTGCAGCAGGCGAGCACGAATGCCGCCCCTCGGTAGTTGACCGCCACGAAGGCTTCCATTCGCTCGACTTCGTCGTAGTCGGGTCCGACCAGCTTCATCGGGTCGTCATAGGCGCCGCGAAGGCAGCGGATGGCGTGGATGTACGGGGCATTGACGCCCACGTGGGGAATCATCTTGTGCCGCGTCATCAAGTCGCAGAAGGTGCTGATCTCGGTCTCGAGGCTCTGCAGAGGCAGGCCCGCATAGAAAGCCGCAGAGCAGTACGAATGCGACGACCACAGGCCGAACTCCAGGTCGCCAGTGTCGACGCCGGTCTCGTAGTTCTGAAGTGCGCCCGGCAGCGTGTCACGAAGGGGCACCTTCCAGAACTGCAGGAAGCCATAGACGATGTGAGAGCAGCGAGTGCGCAGGGCGCGCTCATCCCACCGGTTGAGCATGGCCATGCCGATCTCGCCGTAGCGGTAGCCCATGTCCACAAAGCCACCGGCCGACAAGACCAAGCCCATGAGCGCAAAGCCGTACGGAGACTGTCGGGACACACCCAGTCGAATGGTCGACTGAACGAGCTCGACCGCGAGCATTGGAAGCAATGCGGGAGCCGCCAAATAGGCGGGGGCGCTGATGCCAACCATCAGCTCGCGCTTGAGTTCTTCGAGGGGGTCGTCGAGCGAGGGCAGTGCGATGAGGTCTGCGTCTGGGCGGTCTCCGATCAGCGCCAGGGTGGCCCCGATGGCGGCTTCGATCTCGGATGGCTCGGGGGTCAGCTTCAGCGGGGTGCCCTGATCGGTCAGGATCTGCACCGCCGTCTTCACCGCCGGCACAAGCTCGTCGCGGGCGGTCAGTGCATAGACGGCGATGGCGCGGGCCCGCAGTCCGTCCAGCTCGGCGGTGGCGTTCGCCTCGACCGTCGCGATGTGGGCGGCCATGGCGTCGTCGTCGCCGGCTAGGTAGGCTGCCTCGGCCGCGGCAATGTACAGCTCGAGTGTGCTGTCGTAGCGGCGACTCCAGCTGTCGTCGTCGGCCAGCTGTGTGCCGTGTGTGAGGTACCGGTGGCTGGGGGCATAGGCCGCGCTGGCGAGTGCACGTCGTCCGGCCTGCAGGTTTAGATCGGAGACCTCGTCGCGCTCAGCCTGATTGCTGAGCAGCTGGGCGCCCCGATTCAGGTGCTCGACGAGGCTAAACAGCTGCTCTGCGCGTTCTTCGTCCGGCAGCTGGGACAGCAGATGCCGGCCAATGGCCAGGTGAATCTCGGCTTCGTTGGAGGTGCCAAGCGCGCTGGCACTCTGCTGGATGCGGTCGTGGGCAAAGACATAGGTGAAGTCGGGGATGGCGTCTTCGCTTGCGTCGGTGAACCAGTAGCCGGACTGTTTGACCCGAATGAGGTTGCGCACCAGGGCGGGCTGCAGGTCGGACTGAAGCTGCCGTCGGGTCTTGCCCGCGAGCGACGCCAGCAGGTGCAGCCCAAAGACGTTGCCGATGATCGCGCCATGGTTGAGCGCACGCTGAGTGTCCGGCTGCAGGGTGCGCAGCTGAGCGTTCATGTAGTCGACGACGTTTTCGGTCATGGCCGTCTGTTCGACGAGCGCGTTGTCCCAGGTCCACGCTCCGCGGTCCGTGTCGAAGCGCAGCAGAGCATCGCGGTGCAGGCCTTCGATGTACCGGCCCAGATAGAACGGGTTTCCGTAGGTCTTGCCCAGGCACAGGCGGGTGAGTCGGCCGAGTGCGCTTGGCTCGCAGCGCAAGGCATCGGCCAGGAAGTCACGCACGTCCGCCGCGGCGAGCGGACCGACGTCGAGCATGATCGGCGTGGCGCCGTTTTCGCGGACGACCTCCATCGAGCGGGTGAGCGGGTGGGCGCTGCTCAGCTCGTTGCTGCGGTAGGCGCCGATCATCAGGATGTAGGTGAGGTCGGGATCGGTGGCCAGGGACTCGAGCAGGCGCAGCGACGGCAGATCGGCCCACTGCAGGTCGTCCAAGAAGAGCACCAACGGGCTCTCGGAGCGTGCGAGTGCCCGGACGAACTTGGCGAATACGCGGCGAAAGCGGTTCTCGGCTTCGGGTGCGGGCACCACATCGAGCACAGGCTGCGGGCCGATGATGTGCTCGAGCTCTGAGATGACGTCGGTGAGCGCGCGCCCGTTGACGCCGACCGCCTGCGAGATGCGGCGCTTCCAGCGCTTGAAGTCCTCTTGGTTGCCGGCCAAGACGGTGGCGATGAACTGGCGGAATGCCTGAATGACCGATGCATAGGGCACGCCGCGGTTGTACTGGTCGAACTTGCCGCTGATGAAGTTTGCCCGGCGGGCGCTCAGCTGCTTGTGGACGTCGAGAACCAGCGACGTCTTGCCGATGCCCGGCAGGCCGCTGATCAGCAGCAACTCGTTGGCACCGGCGGTGGCGGTCTCGACCGCGCGCTCCAGCACCTCGAGCTCGGCGGCGCGACCGTAGAGCACCTCGGGAATGTGCAGCTGGTTGCCGATGTCGTGCTGGCGCAGCGAAAACGGCTGGATGTCGTCGGCTTCTTTCAGCTGCTGCAGGCACAGTTCAAGGTCGTGGGCCAGCCCCTGTGCGCTCTGGTACCGGTTCTCGGGACGCTTGGAGAGCAATAGGTCGACGATGTTCGAGACCGCTGTCGGCACGCGCGTATCGATCTGCGAGGGCGACGGAGGCTGGATGGCGATGCGGGCGTGGGTCAGGTCCAGGCGATCGCCCGTGGCGAACGGCAGCAAGTCGGTCAGCAGTTCGTAGAGAATCGCACCGAGGGAGTACAGGTCGGCGCGGTGGTCGAGGGCGCGATTCAGGCGTCCGGTCTGCTCGGGAGCCAGATAGACCTCGCCGGCCCGTTGGTCCATGGTTCCGGGCTCGATGCGCTGGCGAGGCGCCATGGTGGCTTCGCCGAAGCCGGTCAGCTGAACGACGCCGGTCTCTGGGTCGTACAGAATGTGCTCGGGTCGCAGGTCTTTGTGGATGACCCCCGCATCGTGCACGGTGGCCAGTGCTCTGGCGATGCCCAGCGCTGCGGTCAGCGCGTTCGCCAGATCAGCGCGCCCGGTGCCATAGAGCAGCGGCAGGGGCAGTCCTCCGCGGTCCCGAAACACAATGACGACGCGGCCCTCGTCGTGCATGAACTCCAGCGGTTCGAGCACGCCGTCGCCCTTGGCGGCTCGGGACAATTCATAGGCGCTGCGGAACTGCGCCAGGGTCTCGGCCGAGGGGTAGAGCGTGCGCAGCTGCTCGATCACAACCGGTGAGTCGTCGGACAGCCGTCGGGCCCTGAAACGGGCGGTGTGCTCGTTCTGGCTGATCGGTTCGGGGGTGGTAAAGCGCGCATCCATTGGGCGTTGGCTTCCTCGCGGTCGGTGCGGTGGTCGGTGGCCGCACGCATAGGTCCATTGAAGGCGCCCAGTGTACGCTCTTTCCAGTCTGGCGCAGACGGCGTTATTCGCGGGAATCTTTGGAGACTCCACATGCGTTCCGGCCTTGCCGTCCTCGCCCTCGCGACTTTCTTCTATTCCTCTGCCGCGATCGCGGAAGACACCGTTCCGGAGGCCGAAATGGTCCAAGCTGATCCCGCCGTTGCCGCCCTTCTCGATGAGTGGGAAGGCCCCCATGGTGGCGTGCCTCACTTTGCCGACGTGCCGATCGCCTCGTTCAAGCCGGCGCTTCAGCAGGGCATGAAGCAGCTGCTGGAGGATGTGGACGCGATCGCGGACAACCCCAAAAAGGCCACCTTCGAGAACACCATCCAGGCGATGGAAGACGCTGGAAAGGGCTTTGATCGCGTCACGACCGTCTACTACGTCTACGTCGGCACCATGGCCGATGACGAGATGCGTGCGGTGCAGACCGAGATGGCTCCCGAGCTGGCCGGCCTGTGGGACAAGATCACCCAGAACGACGCGTTGTTCGAGCGCATCGACGCCATCTACACCGGCAAGAAGTTCAGCAAGCTCACCCCCGAGCAGCAGCGGTTGACCTGGGACACCTGGAACAACTTCGTGCGCAGCGGCGCCAAGCTCGATGACGCCAGCGGCGAGCGCTTGGCTGCCATCAACGTCGAGCTCGCTGGCTACTACACCAGCTTTGGCCAGAACTTGCTGGCGGACGAAGAGACCTGGATTGTCGTGGACGACGTCGCCAAGCTGGACGGCATGCCCGAGTCCTGGATTGCGTCGTCCGCAGCACAGGCCACCGAGCGCGAGCTCGAGGGCAAGTGGGTCATCGTCAACACCCGCAGCTCCGCGCAGCCCTTCCTCACCTTTGCCAACGACCGCACCCTGCGCGAGCAGGTCTGGCGGGCCTTCGTCGGCCGCGGCGACAAGGGTGGCGAGACCGACAACAACGAGCTGATCGCCAAGATTCTCAAGCTGCGTGCCGAGCGCGCCAAGCTGCTTGGCTACGAAACCCACGCCCACTGGCGCCTCGAGGTGGCCATGGCCAAGAACCCCGAGAACACGCTCAAGCTCATGCAAGACGTGTGGAAGCCGGCACTGGCCCGGGTCGCCGAAGAAGTCGCCGATCAGCAAAAGATCGCCGACAGCGAGGGCGGCGACATCACCATCGAGCCGTGGGACTACCGCTACTTCCAAGAGAAGGTGCGCAAAGAGCGCTACGACCTCGATGAGAACGCGATCAAGCCCTACATGCAGCTCGAGAACCTGCGCGAGGCCATGTTCTGGGCCTCGGGTCAGCTGTACGGATTCCAGTTCGAGCAGGTCGAGGGCTTGAGCGTGGTGCATCCCGACGTGCGCGTCTGGGAAGTCAAAGACGCCGCCGGCGAGCACGTCGCGCTGTGGTACTTCGACCCCTATGCCCGCGCCGGAAAGCGCTCGGGTGCGTGGATGAACGCCTACCGTCGGCAGTCCCGCCACGACGGCGAGGTCACCACCATCGTCAGCAACAACAGCAACTTCGTCAAGGGCGCTCCCGGCGAGCCGGTGCTCATCAGCTGGGACGACGCCGAGACGCTGTTCCACGAGTTCGGCCATGCCATCCACGGCATGCTGGCCGACGTCACCTACCCCTCGCTGTCCGGCACGGCGGTGGCTCGCGACTATGTCGAGTTCCCCAGTCAGCTCAACGAGCGCTGGTTGGGCACGCCCGAGGTGCTGAACAAGTTCGCGCTGCACGTCGAGACCGGCGAGCCGATTCCCGCCGAGCTGGTCGCCAAGATCGAAAAGGCAAAGACCTTCAACAGCGGCTTTGCGACGGTCGAGTACCTGGCCAGCGCCCTGGTCGACATGAAGCTGCACCTTGCCGGTGATGCCGACATCGACGCCGACGCCTTCGAGAAAGAGGCGCTCGCCGAGCTGGGCATGCCCAAAGAAATCGTCATGCGGCACCGCACCCCGCAGTTCGCCCACGTCTTCTCGGGTGATGGCTACAGCGCTGGCTACTACAGCTACCTGTGGGCCGAGACCCTGACCGCCGACGCGGCCGAGGCCTTCACCGAAGCGGGCTCGATGTACGACGCAGACACCGCAGCCCGCCTGCGCGAGCACGTGCTGTCGGTGGGCAACACCGTCGATCCGGCCGATGGCTTCCGCAGCTTCCGCGGCCGCGATGTCAACGTCGATGCGCTCATGCGCGACCGGGGCTTCCCGGTCGAGTGATCAGTTCGCCTGGCACCGATCGCCGCCATCGAGCTCGTTGCAGAGCTTGATGGCCTTGTCGGGGTCTTTCCCGAGCTCTCCGCTGATGGCGATCCACTCCAGTGCGTAGTCCAGGGTGCGAGCCTTTGAGGCGCTGGCATCGGAACCCGCCTGCACGTCCGCCTCCCACAGGTTCTGCGCGCACTCGGCCCGCAGCGTGTACAGGCTGTAGACGCGACTTGTGAGGACGTCGCCCGTCCACGTGGTCTTGCGCTGCAGTGCATTGTCCGCACTGCGGATGCACGATTCAGAACCCTTCGCACCTTTCTTGGAGAAGTACAGGGCGTACTTGTAGTGCAGGTTGGCGTCGGTGTCGTCGACCTCGGCGAGGTGGCGGCGCATGAGTTTCTGCCAGGTCCTCTTGTCTCCGCTGCTCCAGGCGTTGGCCAACAAGAGCAGCGAGACCTTCTTGCGTTCGCGGTCCTGGGCGTACTCGGACTCCAGGCAGACGAACTGAGCGTCGGTCAGGCGACCCATCATCGCGTCCGGTTCGAGGGCGGTGAGGTCGTCGCAGGTCACGGGCGCGCTCGGTTCGGGCGCGGTCATGGTCGGCGCTCCGACGTCGCCGTCCGAGGGGTGTCGTGGGGCGCCACCGCGAATGATCTGCAGGCCGGGGTCCGTGGGCTTCGGCTCCTTTGCGGGCGCCGATCGCTTGGCGCCTGCGCTGCGTGGCCTGTTGGGTTGGATCGGCTCGGGCTCTGGGGCCTCGGCCGGGTCCTCTTCTCCGGCGCTGGGTGTGACGCCGGCGGCGATGCGGGAGTGCCAGCCCGCCAGTTCCTCGGCTTGGTCAAGTCCGTCGAGATCCGAGCGCTCCTCGGGTTCGATCAGGCTGGCCAGCTGCGTCTTGGCATCGAGGTCGATCTCGGGTTCGTTCAGCAGGGTGATGTCCCGCACGAACAGCTCGATCTCCTCATCGATGCGCATGAGGTGGTTGTTGTTCAGGTGCAAGATGACCGCGGACCCAGCGGCGGTCTGCACACCGTGCTCTCGGGTCAACATGTCGCCCAGCGCGGCTTCGGCCTTGGTGCCGTCGGGCGACACGATCGAGACCTGTCCCTGCAGCAGCATGACCGCTGCTACCGGGGCATCTTGGGCGGGCACTTCGGCCACGGCCGCGACTTCGGGTGGACGCTCGGCATCGCCACAGGCGGTAGCCATGCCCAGACACGCGATGATTGCGACGTACTGCAGCGTTCTCTGTCGACGACTCAGGGCGACCTCCGCGCGAATGCCATCGCGTCTCAATCAGCTATTGGTCCGTAATCCCGGCAACGCCCGCGTTCTGGGTGGGGTTCAGAACGTAGCCGTCGGCATTGTGGTCGCGGCGATCGAGGCGGTCGCCGCCGCGGTACAAGAATGCGATGTTGGCGGCCTTGATCACGTAGTCGCGGTAGCCGTCGCCGTCGAAGTCCCCGATGCTGCCCTGCTGGCCGCCCCAGTAGATCTGCCAGGTGAACTGAGTGACCTCATTGGTCGAGAGCAGGTTCTCCCAGACCCACTCGTCGCCGCCGGTGTAGAGCCAAGGCTCGACCTCCATGCCGTCGATGGGAAAGCTCTCGGGACCACCCCGGTAGACTTGGTAGTTGAATGTGTCGGGGTGCAGATCGCGGTCGGGGACCGTTGCTGGCCAGCGCAGAGTGTTGTGCGCAGACAGGCTGTCGGCGACACCATCGCCCGTGATGTCGCGAACATCGGTCTCGCCGGGAGGGTAGATGGTGTAGTTCTGAACGAGGGTTTGCGATGCGTCTCCGAGCCAGACGCCGTCGGCGACCACATCGTCGAGTCCGTCTCCGTTGATGTCGAATGGCCCCGGGTACGCCGCTGCGTCCATGGCGACGTAGTGGCCAGAGGGCGTCATGCCGTCGGGCCCGCCCCAGATGAGCTCGCCCGAGAAGATCACGTCACTGCAGCCATCGCCGTTGACATCACCCACTGGTCGGGGAAGCCAGGTCACGCCCGTGCCGCCGGGAAACGCTTCGTAGCCGGGACTGGCATAGGCGATTGCATCGGCGATGTTCGCAGCCGGGTCCTCGCCTCCGTACAGGATGCCCGAGCCGAAGTTGAAGTCGCTGTACCCGTCGCAGTTCACGTCCCCTGCAGCCCAGTTCGGTGCGAGCGGTCCGTCGTAGACAAACTCGCCAGTGAAGGCGCCCGGACCCCCGAGCATCAGCGCAGAGGCGCTAGGGCCTGCCGTCGCGTGGCCGCGGGTACCCCAGATGTCGGTGTAGCCGTCACCGTTGATGTCGCCTACTGGGCCGATGGTGCCAAAGACGCCCTCGACATCGACGTCCGGGGTCGCGCTGTCGTATGCAAACTCAGCGTTGCCGTACCAGATGCGCATGTGTGCGACGCAGCCGGTGTTGATGGGGCAGTCCGAGACGTAGCCGTTCACGCCAGCCATCACGACGTCGGCCAAGCCGTCGCCGTTGACGTCGACATCGATCATCGGGTCGGTGACCCACGGAACGTCGGGCGGTCCAGACATCGGCGGGCCCGATCCGCCGCCAAGCAGGCCACATCCGCAGCCGAGCACGAGTGCTGCAATGGCGAGGGTTGCTACTCGCTGATGCGAATGAACATGCTGCTCCACTCTCCCTCCAGGCGCTTGGTCTCGGGGTCGCGAATCAGGTCGGCGTAGTCCTGTTCGGTGTCGAAGACCCAGCTGTCAATCACCTCGTAGCCGCCGGTCTCGAGGTCCCAGTCCCACAGGAAGAGGGTGAGAGGTTGTCCCGGGTACGCGGTGATCACGTTGCAGTTGGTGGGCAGGCTGATGCCGCTGCTGCCCGAGAAGTCCACGGTCTCGGCGTTGCCCACGTAGCCCGTGCAGAAGACGTCCTCGCCGTCTCCCTGGCGGTACCCGGCATGGGGATCGGCCAGCTCGCCGTTGAACACCTCATCCCACTGACCGTTTGGACCAGCGCCGGTGATCTGTGCCGACTCAAACTCGAGCCAGAATGTGTGACCCGCCGCCCACATGCAGGTGTTGGCGATGTGGCCGGGATTGCCCGGCTTTCCGCAGAACTGGAGCGAGTCACAGTCGGTGTCCACCGAGCAATCGGTCGGTCCATCGCCAGTCTGTTCGACCCGGTAGACCCCGGCGTAGTCCTGCAGGAATACCGCGTCGCCGTTGCTGTGGATATTCCAGACCCCGCCTTGGTCGCCGAAGGGGATGAACCGCGTCTCGACCGGCGGACTCACACTGAAGTCTGCCCAGGCCAGACCGTGTCCGGACACGGACATCAGGGTGTGGTCGTCCAGCAAGGTGTGATTGCCGAACGAGAAGTGCAGCATCGTTGTCCATGTCGGATTCGGCGGGTCGCTGACGTTCCAAGTACGTCCGCTCGAGACCAGCTGATCGCCGACGATGGCCACTGATTGCTCGTTCGCGTCCCCGAGTCGATGCGCGAGGAAAGGGGCGGTCGGGTCGCCGACGTCGAGCAGCGTCTTGCCTTCGACACCGCCGAGCCAGAGCCACTCCGAGGTCTGGGAGGTGACCGTATAGTCGGCGGTCGCCCCCGCGAAGGTGTAGGTGCCCAGGGCGTCGGAGGCAGTCAGGGGCCCTGCTTCGGCCGCCGCCCGGTCGAAGATGCGCACGACGTCGAAGCTGCCCACGTACAGGTGGTCGTCGCTGAAGTGAAAGTCGTGGATATTTGACGTGCCCACGTCGATCGCGTGCATGAACACGGGACCTTTGAGGTCGAGCTCTGAGATGTCCCAGAGGTTGAGCAGCCCCTCTTCGCCTTCACCGCCGAACGTCCACAGATCGTCGCCACTGACCTTGGAACGGAACAAGCGGATGGGGGTCTCCCATCCGGACCAGAGGCGCACGGATTCTGCACGGTCCAGGTTGAGCAGCCTCAGCGAGTCGTCGAACCCGTTGGTCTGGGTCACGAGCATGCGCGTGCCGTCGGCATTCAGCACCGAGCCGCCGAGCCCGAAGTCCACGTAGGGGGCCGGCCACTGTGCGGTCTGGTCCCAATCCAAGAAGTCGGTTTCATCGACGACAGGGACGTGGTCGTCCTGGTCGTCGGATGTGCCACTGCCGCACGCCAGGGTCACGGGGAGGAGCACGGCGGCCGCCCAGGCGCTGGGTCTATGGAACCAGGACATAGTGCTGCTCCTTGTCCTCGGTGCCGGTCACTCCTGACTGGTAGTTCTGGAGGCTGGAGCCGCTGAAGCCGTTGCCATCGGCCTTGAGTTCGATTTCCTCTGGGTAGGACCAGTCCGACCCCCAGGCGAGCTGTAGGAACCCATCGCTTTTCCAGTCCCACAGCACGTACTTGGTGGTCGGCGACAGCTCGGTGACCACGCCGGGGTCTCCGGGCCAGCTGGGGGAGGGCTGGGGCAGCTCGACGATGGCCCACTGACCGCCCCAGTCGTTGTACTCGGTGACGAACTGGATCTGGCCGGCGTTCGTCACCGTCTCGTCGATTCGAACCTCACCGGTGTTCTGGT
>CAYYHT010000078.1:0-15991 GCA_964471355.1 uncultured Enterobacteriaceae bacterium | reverse complement strand
TGCACCGTCACGTCCTGCATGCGGCAGCCGAGCGCCGGCTCCATCCAGGTATCGCCGATGTGCAGCGGGTAGATCTGCCCGTCATAGCGCGCAAGCCGCGCGGCCAAGCTCGTAAAGACGGACTGTCGCACGGCAGCGAGCGACGGCGTCACATCGGGGTGGCGCGGCATCGATTCAGCGGGGGAACGCGAGGATGGCGAGGTAGGTCATGATCATCAGCGCCCCACCGAGCCGGCTCAAACGTCCGCTTCCGCTCATGACGATGGGCACGAGCAGCAGCGCCACGCAGCAAACGATTCCCGTGTCGACCCACACAGCGGGGTTCTCGAACTCGATGGGCTTGATCATCGCCGTGATGCCCAGCACCATCGAGATGTTCAAGATGTTGCTGCCTAGGCTGTTGCCAATCGCAAGGTCGACCTCGCCGCGCCACGATGCCACGATTCCGGTGATGACCTCTGGCATGCTGGTGCCCAGTGCCAAGACGGTCAACCCGATGAACCAGGCAGAAAAGCCGAGATTTTGGGCGAGGGTCACTGCCCCACTGACAAAGAAGACGGCTCCTCCGAGCATGACGACCAATCCGAAGACGAACATGGCGACGTCTTTGGGAAGGTTGACGTTGGTGATGTCCAAGTCGTCGTCTTCAGGAACGTACGCTTCTCGCAGCTTCATGGCCTCGTAGACCAGCCATATGTTGTAGGCGATGCCGCCAGACAGCAGAAGAAAGCCCTCGATGCGGGTGATCACGCCGCCCATCATCACAAGGGGTACCGAGAACTGAAGCGCCAACAACGTGGGGACTTCGCGGCGCATCAATCTGCGGTCGACCCGCAAAGGAGCCACAAGCGACGCAATGCCCAGCACCAGCAAGATGTTGGCCATGTTGCTGCCGTTGACGTTGGCCAACGCCATCTCGGTTCCCTTGCCCAGATCGTCTGTCTCGGACAGCGCAGCCGTAATGCTGACAGCCAGCTCGGGGGTCGAGGTGCCAAACGCAACCAGGGTCAAGCCGACAATCAAGATCGGGACGCGAAATGCTAGGGCCATATGGCTGCCGCCACGGACCAGAAGCTCTGCTCCGCCGACCAAGGCCACAAGGCCAATCACCAATTCGATCACATACACGTGGACGGGACCCCGGTCGTCGCGACCCGCGATTCCTTACGTATTGGCCCCATCGAGGCAAGCCTTCAGTTCGTCCCAGAGCGCTTCCCGATCAGCTGAAGCGTCCACAACCATGGTCTGCCGCTGCATCCCCGCCGCGGATTGCGCCATCGTACAAACCGTCGTGCCATTCGCCGGACACACCGAAAGGCACCGAACCGTGGACACGAGGACCGATCGTTTTTGGCCGTGTTCCCGAACCCGGTCACGCAGCCAACGACGCAGTTCACGACCCGCCGCGGCCCCACAGGAAGATTTTTGGGCGCTTGGATCCCGTTCATTGGCGCACACGAGCACCACTACCGACCAAGAGGGCTCGACCTTCTGCATGGGCGTTATCTAACGCCGCTTCAAACCACCGCCCCCACAGATGCGATACGTGACTCATAATAGAGTCACGAAACGCACACCTTGGAGCTGGGATGCTTCCCCCGACCTTGTCCGCCCTCGAACTGCTCGCCTACAACCTCTGGTGGAGCTGGGACACCGAAGCCACGGAACTATGGCAACGCATTGACCCTTGGCGCTGGGACCGATGCCGCCACAATCCGGCGGCTCTGTTGCAAGACGTGCAGCCCTCTCGGGTCGAAGAATTGAGCCAGGACGCCGACTTCTTGGCGCACCTCGATCGTGTCCTCACGAGGTTCCAGACCTACCAGCGGGCGTCGACATGGTGCTCGAAAGAAGTGCCAGCGCTGACTGGCAAGTCCATCGCCTACTTCTCGATGGAGTTTGGCATCCACGAGTCGCTGCGCATCTACTCGGGCGGCTTGGGCGTGCTCGCTGGAGACCACGTGCGCTCGGCGTCCGACCTCGGCGTGCCGCTGATCGGCGTGGGACTGCTGTACCGACGGGGCTACTTCCGGCAGGTCATTGACGACGGACTGCAGATCCCCGCGTACCCGACCGCAGACTTCGATCGATTGCCGATCCGCCGCTGCGTCGGAGACCGCGGTCGCCCCATCACCATCGCTGTGCCCATCCACAACCGCATCTGCCAAGCGCACATCTACCAGCTCGATGTCGGCCGCACACGCATTTTGCTGTTGGACACCGACCACCCGGACAACGATCCCCGTGATCGCGCACTGACCCAGAACCTGTACGGCGGCGACACCATCACTCGCGTCAGCCAAGAGGTGTTGCTTGGAATCGGCGGCGTTCGAGCCCTGCGCGCCACCGGCGAAGTGCCGGACCTGTTCCACCTGAACGAGGGGCACTGCGCATTCGTGGCCCTCGAGCTGATTCGCGAGCAGCGCAAGCGCGGCCACTCATCTGCCGACGCACTGAACTGGGTCCGCGACCGGTGCTGTTTCACGACGCACACCCCCGTACCTGCGGGCCACGACCGGTTTAGCTGGGGCGAGGTCGACCACGTCCTCGGCCCATGGCGTCACGCCCAGGACCTCAAGCCCGGAGCCTTCATGGACCTCGGCCGAGAGCGCCCTGGCGATCAGGACGAGCCTCTGTGCATGACCGTGCTCGCCCTGCGTGCATCGTCCAAGGCAAACGGCGTGTCCAAGCTGCACGGTGCTGTCTCGCGCGACATGTGGCACAGCATGTGGCCATCCGGCACCGTCGATGAAGTGCCGATCGGACACGTCACCAACGGAGTGCATCCACTGTTCTGGATGTCTCACGAGGCCCGCGCTGTGTACGACGAGTACCTGCCTGGATGGCGCGACCGTGTCTGGGACCCAGCGATCTGGGCCGGAGTCGCCGACATTCCCGACGATGTGATGTGGAAGCTGCGCAACACGCTGCGGGCCAAGCTCTGCAACATGGTGCGAGAACGAAGCGGCACCGATCTGGACCCCAATGCCCTCACCATCGGATTTGCGCGCAGGTTCGCGCCCTACAAGCGCGGAGACCTCATCTTCTCCGACCCCGAGCGACTCGAGGCCATCATGGAGTCGGGTCCGGTGAACTTGATCTACGCAGGCAAAGCACATCCCCGAGATGGCGGCGGACAGGACATCGTCGCGACCGTCCTGCGTTGGAGCGCTGACCGGCGCTTCCGAGACCGTGTCGCCTTTATCGAGGACTACGACATGACCATCGGCCGCGCCCTCACCGCAGGCGCCGATGTGTGGCTGAACAACCCGCGTCGCCCAAAAGAGGCGTCTGGGACAAGCGGCCAGAAGGTGCCACTCAACGGCGGCATCAACCTGTCCGTGCTCGACGGCTGGTGGCCCGAGGCCTATGACGGAACCAACGGGTGGGCCATCGGACGGCGCGACGCACACGCCTCGGTCGAGGCTCACGACGCCTTTGACGCGGCATCGCTGTACGAGGTCCTCGAGGACGAGGTGCTGCCGATCTGGAAGGACCGCGCAAAGAACGGAATCCCGGCAGCCTGGGTCGAGCGCTCCCGCCGATCTATCCTGACGTGCGCGCCGCTGTTCACGAGCCACCGAATGCTTCGAGACTACGTAAATCAGATGTACTCGCCTCTCCTCGGAGGCTGATGGTGCTGCTGCCTCCGGTCGTCGTTGACTGCCCCGAGGTGGCCTTCCCTTCCGGCTATGAGGCAGGCGGCGACCAAGTGGTCGAGCTTCAGCTGCTCATCGAAGAGACTGGGCTCATTCGAGTGACCGACGGAATCGGACCGCAGCCATTCCTCTTCCTCGCACGACACGCGGTTCAGCGCTGCTCAATCGAGCCCGCCACCGAAGATGGCAGCCCCGTCGCAGTCGAAATTCCAATGCGCTGGGAATTCCACGTCCCCGCGCCAACAGTCCCCGCTCCCGGCGACACACCCGAGGGGATCGGGCTGTACACAAAGGAACGCACCACCGGCGTCGTGCGCACGTTGACCGCCGAGGAAATCGCCCTTGCACCGGGAACCCTTGGCGACCCGGTCCGAGCGGTACAGAACCTGCCGGGGGTGATTCGCACGCCATTTGATGCGGGCTGGCTGCTTGTGCGCGGGGGCGACGTGGACGACACGAGCGTGACCCTTGATGGAGTACGCATTCCGTTGCTGTTCCACCTTGGAGGCCACACGTCGGTTCTGCACCCGTCGATGGTCCAAGAGGTGGCGTTTCATCCTGGTACGCCCCCAGCGCGCATTGGAAGGGCCAACTCGGGCAGCATCAACCTGGTCCCACGCGTGCTCGATGGCACAGGAGGCCTCTCGGCCGGAGTGAACACCGGCTACGCACATGCTTTCGTCGAGGCACCGGTGCCAGGAGGCGGTGTGGCCATCGCCGGCCGGCGCTCCTACCTCGACGGCATCTTGGCCCTGGTCGCGGGACCAGGCGGCGCCGCTGTTGCCCCCACATTCACCGATGGCGCCCTGCGCATCGATGCGGGACCCTTCGGCCTGACGGCCATGGGCATGTCGGACACCGCCCTCGTGCCCACCGGCGATGACGACGAAGCAGCCACGCTGACCCAGACGGCCACCCAGTGGCAGACGCGGCTGTCCGGCAAACTCGGGTCGGGGACACTCGAAGCGCGCGCCTGGCTGGCTGCACAGCGACAACAAGCCGTCACCGAGACCCGGGACCAGCAGCTGTCGCATCTGGCACCCGGTGGCCGACTTGAGTGGCGCCAACGCGGGGACATCGATGCCACAGCGGGGGTCGAGGCCGAGCTCCGCCGCTTCGCCGTGGATTGGAACGGACTTGCCAAGAGCTCCCCAACGGGAATGGTCGACCCATATGCAGAGGCCGCGTTCGGCGATCGCTTTCGAACACGGCTGGGAGTCCGCCTGGACACGTTGTGGATTCCCGACCAACTGCCACGCCTCGACCTGTCACCACGCGGCGATTTTCACTGGGCGATCAGCGACAGATTCGGTGTAGTCGGCGAGGCCGCCCGGCTCAATATGCCCGCTCCATTCCTGTACTTAGTGGGTCTGCCCGACGGGCCATACCTGCCGTTCGACCAATCTCATAGCGCAGGACTAGGCTTCCGCCTGAACCAAGGCATCTGGAGCTTTGATGTCGACGGATGGGCGCGAACCATGCGTCAAAGCGGATTCGAAGAGGACCGCAGCCTCGGTCCCAGACAAGGCCGAGCCGCTGGCGTCGAGAGCACCCTGCACTTGAACTCGGACACCACGTCAGCACGGCTCGTCTTTCAGTGGTCGCGCGCCATGGAACGGGACGAAGCCGCCGACGACTGGCGCGCAACTCGCTACGACCAGCCTGTGCGCGTCGTCGCTCTGCTGCTGCGCGAGCTTCCTCGATCTTGGGTCGTCAGCGGTCGGGCGCGGTACGGGAGTGGCTACCCCCACACAACCTCCCTTACGTCGGCCTATGACGTCTTGCTACAGCAGCGGCGCCCCATCGAGGTGTCCCCAGCCGGCCGATTGCCGCCGTTTTATGCCCTGGACCTAAAGGCCAGCAAGCACTTCGAGTGGAACCACGCCCGCATGGACGTGTACGTCGACATCCAGAATGTCAGCTCCCGACGCATCCCCGAGCCCGTCATCAATGGCATCGACGACGACGTCATCATCTATGGCTTCGGGCTGCCAGTGCTGCCGCTCTTTGGGGTCGAAGGAACCTTCTATCCCTCGGACTTCCAGGCTCGTGACGCAGCGACGTCGTCCCGGTAGCGCTGCACCATCTCGTCCCTGGTGCTCTTGTCCCAGCCCAGCAACTGGCCCATGCGGTCGGCGACGACAGGCAACGCATCGAGTCCCTGGTCACCATGGCGGTAGTACAGCCGGCTTCTGCGCACAAAGAAGTCACTTGGTGTGTGGGCGAGCTCAAAGTTCACCGACCAGTCGACTTGGGCCACGATCTCAGGACGGTCATGAACCAGTCGCTTGCCGAGCTCCGGGTCGGCCGCCGCCATGCGGGCGAGGTCTAGCCCGCGCATGCCGTACTGATTGGTCAGCAGCCAAGCGTTTTCTTCGTCGATGTTTCCCTTCCCAGCCTTGAGAATCTGGGCCGAGACCTTGTGATGATCGTCGTCCTCAGGCCAACCCACCGCCCCGGGAAGGGGCTCTCGGTCCGTGTCCGAGGGACGGAGCTTCACTGGCTGTTTTCCAGTCAAACGGAGGAGCTTCACTGCCTTCTCGACAACCTCGGCCGCCATCAGCCGGTACGTCGTCAGCTTGCCGCCCGCGATGGTGATCAGCCCGTCGCGTCCAACAATGATCTGGTGCTCGCGGCTGACTGCGGACTCGTCCACCTCCTCGCCCTCAACGGGTTCCGGGGCAATCAAAGGACGCAATCCGGCCCAGGTGGCCAGCACGTCGTCCCGTCCGATTGTGGACGTGGGGAAGTACGCATTGGTCGCATCGATCAGGTAGTCGACGTCGTCACTCGTGGCATGAACCTGGGCGGGATCGCCTTGGAAGTCGGTGTCCGTGGTTCCGATATAGGTCGCGTCCTCCCACGGGATGGCGAACAGGACACGTCCATCATCGGGATGCACGCACACCACGGCGTTCTGGACAGGCAGCTTGTCCTTGGCGACGACGATGTGCACTCCCTTGGTCGGTCGCAACAAGCCCCCACCGCGTGGAGGCTGAGACATCGCCAGTGTGCGGTCTGTCCACGGCCCGGTGGCATTCACCACCGCGTGAGCCCGGACTTCCTTGAGCTCGCCAGTGAGCGCATCCTGGACGACCGCCCCCTTTACGCGGCCCGTGTCGGACTTGAGAAAGGACACAACCTTGGACCAAGTCGAAACCACCGCTCCACTCGCAATCGCATCAAGCGCGTTCTCGAGGGTGAGTCGTGCATCATTGGTCGAGCAATCGTAGTAGAGCGGCGCGCCCGTCAGGCTTTCCTGTTTGAGAAGCGGTTCTTCATTGCGAACCTCGGCGGGCTTGAGCGTCACATGGCGCTTTGGCGAACGAAACAGTGAGAGCCCTTCGTAGATCCACATGCCTGCGTTGACGAGCCAAAGCTTGGTGCGAGCCCCCTTGTAGACCGGGAAGAGGAAGCCCTGCGGGTTCACCAAATGAGGAGCGATATCTTGCAAGATGCGCCGCTCACTCACCGCCTCGAACACCAGGCTGAACTCGTAGTGCTCGAGGTAGCGCAGCCCGCCATGAACCAGCTTGGACGAGCGCGAGCTTGTGCCAAAGGCCAGGTCATTCATCTCGACACAGGCCACGGACAGGCCTCGTCGAGCGGCATCTCTGGCAATGCCGCAGCCGACAATGCCGCCACCGATGATCAACAAATCGACCGGTTTGCCCAGTCGGTCCCACATTTCCGCACGGGTTGGCATCTACAAGCTCCGATTGCCCCAGGGAGGCGTCTTGCCTTCGCGAATCGCCGCGAAGTTGGCGCGGCCGATCGCGGCCTCGCCAGTGTCGACACAACGCTCATAGGCGCGTGCCTCGATCTCGGCGCGTTGCTCAGCCATCCGACCGGATGAATCGAGAACGCTGCCCTTGAATGCAGCAATGGCAGTTGGCGAGCGACTGGCGGCCATCGCAGCGAGCTCCCTGGCGCGCTGCAGTCCGGCATCCAATGATTCAGCCAGCTCTTGTACCAAGCCAATGCGTTGCGCCTCGGCCGGACCAATGCGCTCTCCGGTCATGCCCAACCGCAATGCGTGGGCGATGCCAATCTGCGAATGAAGCTCGGATGTGCCCCCGGCTCCGGGCAGAATGCCCAGACCCGTCTCGGGCAGGGCAAACACAGCACCGGGAACGGCAATGCGGTAGTCGGCCGTCAGCAGGTACTCGGTGCCCCACCCCAACGCGACTCCGGACACCACGGCGATGTGGAATACGGGTGCGCGGCGGAAATCTGCCAGCGTCTTGCGCTGCCAGCGCACGTGCGCCTTGACTTGATCATCGGACCAGCCCGCCCGCTCGGTGACATTGGCCCCCGCAATGAAGATGGGCGTGCCCCGACGAGACACCCGCCGACTGAATGTGATCAAGGCAGTAGGTGCGCGGGCTCCATGCAGAGCCGACGTCAGACGCTCGAAATCCTCGAGCTGCGGCGTGCCCATCTCGTTCGCTTTGCCGTGATCGAGCTCCAGCAACGCGGTGCGCCCGTCGGACTCTAGGGAAAGCTTCAGGTGCTCGAAGTCAGTCATCGCACCGGCCTAAGCCATCAGGTCAGGGACTGCACCAGCACGCTTGCCAGCGCCTGGTCCAGAGCCATCTCCATCGCAGTGAAATGGGTCAGCGCACCCACCGCGAGCGCCCTCGCCGCAGTGGGATCGCGATCCGCAATCAATCGTGCACGCTCAAACCGTGCTCGCGCCACCCACGGCCTCGACGACTCAAGTTGTTCCTCGGCGCGCTGCATGACCGAGATGCGGCGCTCGACCGGACCTCCGTTATCGATGCGGGACGCCCACATCAGGCGCGCGCGACCTGAACGAAGGGGACAGCGCGCCTCGTCTGAGATGGCAGCAGCCGCCTCGAGGTCATGCCCCGCATCGACGGGAAGCCTGTGGGCCAAGGCCATGCCGCGTGCAATGCGCAGATCAGCCTCCAAGACCAGCATGTCCCGGTCTTGCGCATAGGCCACCCCCTCGTCCAGCGAATGGGTCAGCGGCTCGACGCCGCCAGCCAACATCACGCGAATCCTCGCCGCCTCGGCCCGCCACTTCAGCGAGGGGCGCTTGGCGGCTTGCTGACCGGCAAAAGCCTGTTCGAAGAAGTGAACAGCCTGCTCGATGTCTCCACGAAGCAATGCCACCTCGCCCAGCTCCGCATGAGCGGCCGCTACAGCCCCGATCGCGCGGGGCTCGGCTGCCAGCCCGTCAATCACCATTCCCAGATGCAGCGCCCCCTCGGACAGCTCACCGTCCAGACGACACAGCTGGGCGCGCCGGAAGTGCCCCGCCAGGCCGTGCACACCGTCGAGCTCAAGCAGCTGGTCAACGAGCTCGCGGGCCTCGTCCTTGCGCCCAAGCGCTGACAGATTGGTGACCCAGGTATCCATAACGATCGGACGAAGCGGGCTGTCCGGCCCCAACACATCGGACGCGCGCCGACACAGCGCCTCTGCCTCGGCATAGCGACCCATTTCGCCGAGAACTCCCGAGAGTTTCACCTGGGCCATCGCCGTGGGCATCGGCTCATCTGCCAGACCGAGGGCCATCTTTAGGGCGCGCGCCGCGCTGTCCAGGCGGTCGTCTCGACGCCAGGTCTCTCCAGCTTGGTCCCACGCCTGCCGGGCGGACTCGCGCGCTTGGTGTTCGGTGGCAATCGCTGCCGCGCGGGCCCACGCAATCGCCGCCGGACCCCACTTGGCATCGGCCGCGAGCTGCACGGCGTCCTCGACGATGGCCTCAAAGCGCTTCATCCTGACCTTCTACCACGACGACGGGGGCCGAATCGCTACTCGCAGCCACCCTCGAAGTCGCCTTTGTCCACCTTGAAGGTGAATTCACAGGTCTGGTCAGCCTTGACTGCGATGGTCTTGCGGATCGTCTTTCCGCCCATCGGCTTGACGGTGGTGCGGTACTTGCCGTCGGCAAGCGGCCCCATCTCGAACGGTGCCTTGCCATCCCATTCGGCCTTCAGCACGGTGCCTGCAATGGTGATGTCGGCCCATTCGGCGCCCTCGAACTTGAGCGTCACTGCCTTGGTCCGCTTTACATCTGCCCGCTCATCGACCGTCTTGATGGTCGAGCCGGTAAATTTGGACGCCTTTTCCTCGGGGGGCTTGTCCGGGGGCTTGTCGACGGGCACCTCGACCGTGCCGGCACCACCACCGCCACTGGTCATGAACACCACGGCGGCCAGGCCACCACCACCAGCGACCATCACGCCGCCGACGACGATCATGACCACTAGCAGGAACACGACGACCTTGAAGGCGCCGCCGCCACCGGCCTCTTCCTCTTCGTCTTCATCCTCCCACTCGTCCTCGTCCTCGTCCTCTTCCTCGTCGGATGGCGCTGAGGCGCTGGGCGGAGGCGGCGAAGGGGGAGGCTCGGGATCGGTCGCCGCCACAGTCGGAGACTCGTCCGCTTCCTCAAATCCAGATGGCGGAGGCGGTGCCGCGCCCAGTCCCTGTGCCGGCGGCGGCGGCGGGGCGCTGCCAAACGCATCGGACGACGTCGAATCGAGTGGGGGGCTGCCGCCGATGGACGGCACACCGCCTGGCCCAGCGGTCAAGAACGCCGATGAGACGTCCTCTTGCATCGTGCGCCCCGTCAGCGGATCAACGCTCTCAACATCCGGCTCTGCAGCCTTTGCCTCGGCCACTGTCGTACGACAGAAGCGACGCATGCGCATGTCGCTGGCATTCTGCGCCAGAAGCTCAAAGATATCGACTAGTTGGATCGCGGAGGGCCGTTCGGTGGGCTCATAGGAGAGCATCAAGCGCAGCGTCTCTCGAACTTGCTCACACCACTCTGGGTCGCCGTCCAAGGGAATGCCGGCGATCTTGCTCTCGATCTTGGCGACGAACTTGTTCGGGCGCGGCGGGATGCGGCCGAAGCCCTCAAGCGCCAACAGTTCGTATAGGGTCACTCCGAGCGAGAATATGTCCGCCGCAGCGGTATCGTCCTCGCCCAGCATGCGCTCGGGAGCCATGTATCCCTGGCTGCCAAATGCCAGTGCCTGAGTCTTGGCTTCGCGCTCGGCGAAGTTCGCGCGCGCGGTGCCGAAGTCCAGCACCTTTACGCCGCCACTCACAGTCACGAAGATGTTCGAGGGCTTGATGTCGCGGTGGATGACCCGCAACGGTTCGCCACCCTGCAAGGGGATGCCGTTGTAGGCAGCGTCAAGTGCTGAAGCACTCGCCAGGATAATCTCGAACAGGGCGGCTCGAGGGAACACGACGCCCTTGTCCTGCAGGTGCGACATCATGATCTTGAGGTCGCACCCCTCGAGGTACTCCATGATCAGCGCACATTTGCCGTCGATCGCGGTCAGGTCTTCGACCTTGACGATGTGCTGGTGCCGAATCAACCCCAGCAGGCGCGCCTCATCTCGGGTCCGCATGACGACTTCATCATGGCTGGACCACTTCGCATGCAGCAGTTTGATCGCCACGATTCGCGAAAATCCATCGTGCGAGATCTGCTCGGCAAGGTACACCTTTCCGAACCCGCCCTCGGCGATTTCCTTAATGAAACGAAATTGGCGGCGAACCGCGGCGCTCATGCCCAATGCTCCGGTTTCAGACGCATCGGCGGGACTATAGCAACCGCGACGCAGTCAACGCCTTTCAGATGCAGATTCCCTTCTCCACGTCGTTCGCAATCTCAGTAAACATGTGCATCAGAGCGAAATAGTCGATGATCTGGTTCTCGACTTCCGGCCAACGCTTCAGCACGCCGGCCCATCCCCAATTGCCGAACCCACTGCGATGATTGAAGGGCGCTTCGCTGTTCAGAACGAGGGGCTCTTGTCCCGCAAGAATTGACGCCACTCCCATGAGCGTTGCATCGGCGCGGCGCGATTTCGAAAGTTCGAGCTCGTTGTAGACCTGAGACACATAGCCGTCGGCGTACCACTCCCGAACCTCGAGGTACGTGATGGAGTTGGCCCGAATCACCTTCTTTCGCTCGCCCTCGGCCTCGACCAAGAAGGACAACGCGGCATAGCGTTGAGGCGTTCCTGACGTCGGGCACAGCGCGCTCGAGACCTCGTCGGCGTGCTCGACGATCTTTTCTCTGAACTGTCCTCTGCGCTTGTGCAGCTTCTTGATCTTGCCCGCGGCAGCCGAGGCAAGCCGATCATCATCACCAAACATGTCCTTGAAGTTGGACTTGCGGGTACCTGCGTTGAAGCGAAGTGCCAGCAGTGGATCGCGCACCGCATCGGTGACCGCCTCGGAGCCCTCTGGCGGCTCTACCTCTTCGAACCACAACAGCGCACTGTTGACGGTGAGCATCGCGAACATGCTCGCGGCGATGATCCAGGGTCGCCAGTTCATTTCTTCTTACCCTTCTTCTTGGTCTGCACTTCCTGAGACGTCGGCACATTCAGCGAGGTGCAGTAGCCACTGCCCTTGGTGTAGTTGGCCCATGCCTTGAACTCTTTCTTGTCCGAGTAGTTCAGGCCGTAGTAGCAGACGGCCACCAAGTGCTGGGCAATGATTGTATAGGCGTAATGCTGCGTTTCAGCCGGAAGCTTTCCGCCGCAGCGAGCCAGGCCGCCGCCCTCATGCGGGGTGTCGCACTTGATGTTTTCGCCGTAGAAGTTCTGGTACTCGTCCTGTTCAGCGTTCTTGCGCCAGGTCTTGTAGGCCGGCTTGAGGTTGGTCTTGCGACGCTGTCCAAAGCGGCTGTCGTCGTACCCAGCGTTGTGGGACAGGATGGTGATCTGGACGTTGGCCCCGGAGTCAGCGAGGTCCCCGTCGTCCCACGTCTCACGAAGCGCATAGGCCGCCGCCTGGGTGCTCTTCTCGAGGTCGCGGCGATGGTCGACGCGGCAGGACTTGATGCGGCACTTCATCTTCTCGATGCCCTGGGTGATGTCCAGGTAGATGCGCTGCTTGATGGGGGGCGACGCCGTCGAGGTCGGCTCCCACGTCTGGTCCACGCCCTTGATCTTGCAATCCTTGACCTTGAAGGTCACATCGCTGTCCCGCCCAACCCGGTAGGCGACTTCGGGCATGAACTGCCAGTAGCCGGCGGCACACGCCCTCGACGTCAAATCAGGCCTGTAGCGGCTCTCTTGGTACGGAATGGCCGCCATGACGTCCGGCAAGTTGGCTTCACGCATCTCGCTTGTGACAAGTGCGTAGTCGTCGACGATGGCATCGAGGCGCCGGAACACCGCCCAGGCACCCACGTGCTGCTGAACGCTAGCTGCCACGTATTGGTAGAACTGATCGTCCCAGTGCTCGGGATTCTCGAGCTTCTTGCGTCCGGCGGCGTCCGCATTTGGCTTCATGATGAAGTCCAGAAAGCCCTGCTGCAGGCCCTCCAGCAGATTCTCGTCGATTTCGATGTCGTTGAGTGAGGCGTAGTCGTACATGTCGTCGCCTTCAGCGACGGGGCCGAGCTTGTCAACGGTACGCACGTTGATGAGCACCGCAATCATGATGAGGGTGACCGAAGCCATGGCCATCATGAACAGGCAGCCCACGAACCAGATCGGCACGGTGCTCGCGGAAATCGTGGCGGACTTTCGGGCATCAAAGGACGCGGGCGGTGCTCCAGGCTGGCCGACGGCCATCGGAATGCCGGCCTTCTTGCCCAGCGCGTCCATCGACGCAACGGACGCACCCGCGACTTCGGACGCCAGTCCGCCTTGCTGCCAGACTCCCAGCTTCCGACACTCAACAAACTCGATGGTGCAGCCGCGATTGACTGGACCGAAGTGCAGCGCGCAGCCATCGGAGAGGTACTCGGGCCCACTCATGGGGTCGATGTCCTTCCAGGTCACGTGCTGGTGAGGCGCCATGCGCACTTGATTCGAGCCGACAGGCGCGACCGTGGCACTGCCTTGGTCATAGGCGCTGATCACAGCGTGCCGCTTGTCGAGACCTCGGTACCCGGCGAGCTTGAAGCCACCGGGCCCAGGATCAGCTCCGATTCGGACCACAGGCCCACGGAAGGTTTGTTCACCCATGTGCATCAAGGGTCCATCTAGGACCTTGAGCGCTACATCCCAGCGTTCTTGACCACTCACCTACGCACCACCACGACGAGATCATCTCCGTTGGAGAAATCAGCTAGGATCTGCATGGGACCGAGGAGAGATGTCCCGACATGCAAGCCCCAACCACCTTCTGGAAGCTTCAACCAATGCGATAGATGCTCAATTAGAGCATCGGCGGGCACCGCAGTTCCAACGGGTGCCTGAAAACGCATCGGAGGTTCGACGCCTTCGACCTCGAAGGTCACCACGACGACTTGGTTATCGACCACGTCATCGCCGCGTCGCCAGCCGCGAAGGTTGCCAGTGAGATCGAATACTGGATTCCCCTCGCCGTTGCTCTTGGCGGCAACCGGTGCCGGGGCGGCTGGCACTGATGACGCCGGCTCATCGACAGCAAGGGGGGTTCCCGGAGCCGTTGGCGGGTCATCGATTTCTTCGGACTCGTCGTCAGGTTCGGGCTCGGGTTCGGGCTCGGGCTCGGGCTCGGGCTCGGGCTCGGGCTCTGCAGCTGCGGACACCTCTTCGGAGTCGTCGTCCAACTCCTCGGAGCTGTCATCGATCTCTTCGGAGTCATCGTCCGGCTCGGACTCGAGCTTCTCTGCCGCCGCAGCAGGCTTGTCCGCACTACGACTCAGGGACGAGCGCAGACGCGCCAGCAAGCCCGCCGCATCGTCCATGTCATCGTCGTCATCATCGTCCTCGTCGTCGTCATCGTCCTCTTTGGAACGACCTCGGCCTACCCTGCGAGGCCGCTCTGAGTCGCGGTCGCCGCTTCGCTTCAAGCGGCTCTTCAACGCGTCGCGGCGGGAGCCAGCCTTGGGCTTCTCTTCTTCTTCTTCTTCTTCTTTGTCCTCGGAGCGTCGGCCGCGTCCTTTGAGTCGTGAGCGCAGGTCGTCCTTTTTGGAGTCACGCCGGCTGCTTGGCGGGCCGTCCTTGCTGCCCTTGAGGCGCGAGCGCAGGTCACCCCGACTTGCGCCTCCCCGTGATGGTCGGGCGTCGTCACCGCCTCCGCCTCGTTTGAGCCTGCTGCGCAGGGCGTCCTTCTTGCTGGCGGGCGCAGCCTTCTTTTCCTCGGGCTTTTCGCGGCCACGCCGTCCCCCAGCGCGCTTTACGCCACCCCAGCGCTGGCCTTCCTCGTCCTCTTCTTCCTCTTCAGGTTCGTCGGATGGACGAGCCCATTTCGGCGCAGTGATGGGCTTTGCTTCAACTTCATCGTCGAGTTCCGCGGCCATACGAGCGAGCTCGGCCTTTGAGAGCATCGTGGTCTTGCCACCCATGATGGCGTCGCTCTGTCCGACCAGGCGCTTCACATCCTGTGCAACCTCGGCCAACGTTGGTCCGTCCCCGGCGTCGATCGAGCCCAGAATGTCATGCAGTCCGAAGACAAAATCGAGCGGATCTTTGTAGCGGGAATCGGCGTCATATTTGAGTGCTCGAGCGAAGATCTCTCGGATGGTCTCAGGAATCTTGTCGCGCAGCTTGTGCAGGCGGTAGCTGCCTTCGGCGCGGGTCGCTTGTTGCCGAATGTCGCTGACCAGACCGTCATAGACGGGCCTTCCGGTCATGAACTCAATGGAGATCAGGGCAAGGGCAAGAAAATCGGTGCTGACGTCTTCGTCTTGGCCTTCGAGCCTCTCGGGAGGGGCGTACCGAAACGAGTCCTCAGACGGAACGAGCGTCTCGTCATCGAGGAACGTGAACATCTCGACCTGTGGCAGCCCGTAGCCGAGGACCGTGACCTGCCCGTCTGGCTTGACAAAGATGCGCCACGGATTCAGCGCACCGTGGCTGTAGATTTCGTGTTTCGGCGCCTTCTCACTGGCTTCGAGCAAGATCTGCGAAGTCAGGTAGGCGAGCTCCAATGACGCCCGAATGCCGGCAGTCTGGCCTTCATCGGCCAAAGCCAGAATGATCTCCGCCACCGACCAGCCCGTTCCAGTCGCATAGACATACGTCCCGTCGTCGTCCAGGCACTGCACCATAGGCACGATGCCCGGAAATCCCGGGTCCTCCATCCACTTGCGTCCATGCTTGGTCGCATCGAGCAGATCAGGATGGTCGATATGTTCTTCGTGATACACGATCGCCGTGTTCCCACGCCCATTTGGTGCGACATATTCGACCAGATCGGCAGCGGGCCCCTCGGTGACGCGGCCTGTTGGTGTCAGGTCGCCCAGCTTGTCCATTGCGCACTCCACCCAATGCTTCGGGCATTCGGGTGCTATACCGTATCAAAAGGGAACGGCTTCGGATCAGGAGCCGATGGGAAGGCGTCGTGCCCGGTCCTTTCGACCACAAGAAACGAAATGAACGCGGCCTCGAGCA
>CAYYHT010000077.1:12973-16125 GCA_964471355.1 uncultured Enterobacteriaceae bacterium | reverse complement strand
CACTCCACGTCCAGGGCATGACCTGCGGCCACTGCACTGGCCGAGTCGACAAGGCCCTGCGGGCCGTCGCAGGCGTCACCGATGCCACCGTCGCCTTGCCGCACACAGCAACCGTCACCCACGACGCGTCCGTCAGCCGTGATGTGCTCGAGGCTGCCGTCACAGACGCAGGCTACGAGCTTGGCGACGGCGACGAGGATGACCCCGAGCAACTCGGGGGGCGGGTCGACACCGCCCCTGATCATGCCGCTGTGCCCGACCAGCCCACCATTCGCATCTCGGTCCCAGTCCACGGAATGCACTGCGCATCGTGCGTATCGTCCGTCGAGAACGAGCTGACCGCGTTGCCTGGGGTCGATTCAGCCTATGTAAATCTGGCATCTGGGCGCGCCACGGTCACCGGGACGACCATCGCCGAGCCAGACGTGCGCAAGGCCATCGAACGCGTCGGATACCGCTCGCCGATCGCCCAAGCTGGCGAGACCGAGCTCGATGTCGAGGCCCGCGACCGGGCCCAAGAGGTTGAGTATCTGAGTCGCAGACTCAAGCTGGCTGTGCCCCTCAGCGCCGCGGTGATGCTGCTGGCGATGGGACCGATGTGGCTCGGCTGGCCCGAAATCCCGACTCGCCTGAATCACACCCTGCAGATGGTGCTGACGCTGCCGGTTCAGTTCTGGGCAGGTTCGCGCTTCGTCAACGGCATGTTGCGGTCGATGTGGAGCTGGCGCGCAGACATGAACACGCTGATTGGACTGGGCACTCTTGTGGCCTTTGTCTGGAGCTGCCTGGGTGTCTTCTATCCGCCACTCATCAGTTTTGAAGGGGCGCATCCGCAGGTGTTCTTCGAGACGGCCGCTGTGATCATCACGCTGGTCCTGTTCGGAAACCTGCTGGAGGCCCGGGCAAAGGGCCAGACCGGACAGTCCATTCGCGCCCTGCTCGCCATGGCGCCCAAACAGGCCACAGTGCTGACCGACGCCGGCGAGCTTGTCGTCGATGTCGCTGATGTGGTGCCGGGAGATCTGTTGCTGGTGCGTCCCGGACAGACCGTGCCGACCGATGGCGTGGTGCGCGACGGAGACAGCGCTCTCGATACAGCGGCCATCACCGGTGAGACCGCCCCGCGAGAGGTGTCGCCGGGCCAAGAAGTGCTCGGAGGCTCGGTGAATGGCCATGGGGTACTTCGCATCGAAGCCACGCGGGTCGGTGCTGACAGCGCCTTTGGCCGGGTCATTCAGTTGGTGCGACAGGCCCAGGGCAGCCGAGCACCTGTACAGCGACTCGCCGATCAGGTCGCCGCCATCTTCGTGCCCGTGGTGCTGCTGATCGCGGTGGCTACCTTCGCCGCCTGGATGCTTTGGCAACCCGTCGACCCTTGGACCAGTGCCGTCGTGCACATGGTCGCGGTGCTCATCGTCGCCTGCCCCTGCGCGCTGGGCATCGCAACCCCCACCGCCATCATGGTCGGCACCGGTCGAGGCGCCAGCGAGGGGGTCTTGCTTCGCGACGCCGAGAGCCTCGAGAAGGCGCACGCCCTGTCGGTAGTGGTGGTCGACAAGACCGGCACCCTGACCGCTGGACGGCCTGCCCTGGTGGGCGTTGAGTCAAACAACGGAACGGACGAGACTCAGCTACGTCGCTACGCCGCTGCCGCCGAAGCTCACTCAGAGCACCCCATCGGCAGGGCCATTGCCAGCGCCTGGACTGATGAAGCGCTCATCGCCAGCGACACCAAGGCACTCGTCGGCCGAGGCATCGAAGCCACAGTCGACGGGGTCATCGTCCGAGTCGGCAGTCCTGCAGCCGCAGCAGAGTGGGGATGGGACACGAGCCAGCTGGCCGCGTCGACGGCTGAGCGTCAGCAGCGAGGAGAGACGGTGGTGTTCGTTGGCTGGGATGGCGCCGTCCGCGGGCTCCTGGCGGTCGCGGACACCATCAAGCCAACGACCGCCGCGGCCATTGAACGGCTGCACACTCTGGGCCTCAGGGTCGTGATGCTGACGGGCGATGCAGAGCCTGTTGCGCGCCACGTGGCCGCTCAACTCGGAATCGAAGAGGTCCACGCCGAGCTTCTCCCCCAAGACAAGGTCGCGCACATTCGACGGCTTCAGGCCACCGGCGCCTCGGTGGGCATGGTCGGAGACGGCATCAACGACGCACCGAGCCTGGCCGCAGCGGACGTGGGCTTCGCCATGGGCACAGGAACCGATGCGGCGATCGAGGCTGCGAGCGTGACCCTGCCAAGTGGCGACCTCAAGGGCGTCGGCGACGCCATCGCCTTGTCCCGCATGACCATGCGAACCATCCGCCAGAACCTCGGCTTTGCCTTTGGATACAACGCGATCGGCATTCCCCTGGCGGCGGTGGGCGTGCTGCCGCCTATGTTCGCAGCCTTTGCCATGGCCATGAGCAGTGTCAGCGTCGTCGGCAACAGCCTGCGGCTCGCCCGCAGGTAGCCCTGGCGTATCGGGCCACTGAGTCGGTAGGACCCGGCTTCCAGGAGTTCCCAATGCGCCAGTTGCCCGCCGTTCTTGCCGCCCTTTGCATGTCCACCGTCGCCGGTGCGGTTCCCTTGAGCCTGAGCCACCAGGGCCGCATGCACGACGCCTCGGGCTTGCCCCTGACCGGCGACCACGACCTGTACTTCGCGCTCTATGACGTGCCCGCCAGCGGCACCCCAGTGTGGGACGAGACCCAGACCGTGACCTTTGACAACGGCTATTACACCGTGACCCTGGGCGCCGTCGATGCACTTAGCCAGGGGGTCTTTGACGACGACGACCTGTACTTGGGCCTGACCGTCGGCACCGGCGCAGAGCTGTCACCTCGCACCCAGCTTGTCAGTTTTCCTTCGCCATGCGTGCCGGTGTGGCGGACTCGGTCGCCGGCGGGTCCAGCGTCGACGCCACCGAGATCACCATCGGCGGCACCACGGTCATCGACACCGACGGAATGTTGGCCTGGGCCAACATCAAGGGGGTACCGGCGAACCTGATCGACCTGAGCTGCACCGACGACCAGATCGCCCTGCGTGTCTCGGGAGCGTGGGCCTGCGCCGACGGCAATGGCCACAACCACGCCGCCGAGCAGATCACCTCGGGCATCCTGTCCATCAGCCAGATTCCCGTGGGCCTGAGCGACCAGCATGTCTC
>CAYYHT010000077.1:0-12963 GCA_964471355.1 uncultured Enterobacteriaceae bacterium | reverse complement strand
CGCCGTGCCAGTCACTGGCGGCTCCTTTAGTGGCGACGTCGACGTCGACGGCGCGCTGGTGGCCACCGGCGCCGTTGGAGTTGGCGACACGCTGAACGAGGACTGCACCTCGGCACAAGAGGGCCTCATTCGCTGGACCGGTTCGGCGCTCGAGTTCTGCGACGGTGGCGGAGAATGGTTCACGTTCCGCCTCACCGGCGGCACGGACGGCACCGATGCAGGCAGCCCTGGCTTGTCCTGCGCTGGCATCAAGACCGAGTACCCCTCGTCGACCGACGGCACCTACTGGATTGACCCCGACGGCGACACCGATCCCACCAACTCGCGCAACGTCTACTGCGACATGACTGGCGGCGGCTGGACGTTGATGGCCGTCAACCACCAAGACGCCCATTCCAGCGACTTCGATCAGGACTGGAACACGTACAAAAACGGCTTCGGCAACATCTTGAGCCCGACCGCACCCGCCGGGTGGCTGGGCAACGAGTACATCCACCACCTGACCAAAGACGGTTCGACGCAGCTCAAGGTGACGACCAACACGCGCACCTATACCTACAACGGCTGGAACATCGAAAACGAGGCCAATAACTACCGCGTACACGTCCCCCAGAGCAGCGCCAACGGCGGAAACGCGGACATCGGGTTCCACTACCAAGACGGCATGGAGTTCACCACCAAGGACCGCGACAACGACCCGTGGACCGGCGGATCGCAGAACTGTGCCATCAATACCAGCTCGGGCTGGTGGTACCGGACCTGCTGGTACACCCACTACGCGGCCGCATCGACCAGCCAAAGCTACTGGAATGAGCAGGACTACGCGTCGGACAACTACACGACCATCGACCTGTGGCTCAAGTAGTCAGCGCATCCACTCGGTCGGCGTCTGCATCTGACCGTCCAGCACAGTCCACGAGATGTTCCGCAGCGCGGTGATGTCGGCGAGTGGGTCGCCGTCGACAATCATCAGGTCAGCCTGCTTGCCGACCTCGACTGTTCCGACCTCGTCGTCGATGCCCAGCGCTTTGGCCGGGTTGAGGGTCGAGATCGTGATGACGTCCAGGGGATCGATGCCGCTCCACTGCACCAGAAGCTCGACCTCGCGGATGGTGGTGGGTCCGTGGAACTCGAAGGCAAAGATGGGCCAGTTGCCCGAGTCGGAGCCCATCAGCAGCGGCACGCCCTGTTCGTGCAGGTAGGCCACGTGGCCGGCCATCTTCTGGCCGCGCTTTTCGAGAGGGGCGGGCTTGGCCAACAGCTTCTCGATGACCGACTTGAACATCATATTGGGCACGACGTTCTCGGTGACGATGCGCTTGTACTCCGAGTGAACGAAGGGGTCCTTGGCTGACTCGAGCTCTTCTGGGGGCACGGTCAGCTTCATCATCGGCGTGTCCAGGCGCTCGAGATCCCACTCCATCAGGTTGGACTCGAACACCGACAAGGTGGTCGTCACATAAGTGCCCTGCTCGACGTGCCGCTGGGCCAGCTTCTTGTTGGACCGGTCAACCGGGTGGACCATGGCCTTGGGCTGCATGTCGAGGGCCAAGTTGTGCTCCTCGACGCTCATGCCGTGCACAAACAGCGGCCAGTCGCGCTTGGCTGCCTCGTCGAGGATGGCTGCTCGCACCTCGTCGCTGTACAGCGGCCAGACCTTGGTGACCATGCCGCGCTCTTGGGTCAGCTTGACACCCACAGGGTCGAGGTCGTCCCACGCCGCGAACTGCTCGGCCACATCGGCCGCCGTCGCCACGGACGGAAACTCTGGCAAGACCACGCTCACGTAGCCACCGGGCGGCGACAGAATCGGCCCCAGAAAGTACAGCTCCGGCGAGGCCTGTGAATCGGCGTAGGTGTGCAGTGTTCGCGCGTGTTCAGGCAGAATGCCCGTGTCGAGCACCGTGGTCACGCCCCAGGCCACATAGCTCTTGAGGTGGGTGCGCCACTGCCGCTCGTTGGTCTGGGCATCGGTCTCGCGGAACGCTCCGGACGGCGTCAGCGACAGGTGCACATGCATGTCGATCAGTCCCGGCAGCACTGTCTGGCCTTCGAGGTCGACCTCGCGCATGGGGACGCTCTCTTCGAACTCCGGAAGCTCGCCCATGTGGGTGATGCGGCCGTCTTCGATCAGGATGGCGGCGACGTCCCGCGGTCCGTTTGCGTCGACGACGTGGGCGTTGAGCAGCACAAGTGCGGTGACTGGGTCCATTAGCGCCTCGTGATGGCGTCAATGGCCTCCATGGCGGCGGCCCTGACGCCTGGTTCGGCGTCATCGAGCAGGGCCTCGAGTCGACCGAGATGTTCTGGCTTTCCGATAACGGCCATGGCCCTGCACGCTTCGGCCCGCACCGATGCGCTGCGGTGGCCGAATAAGGGCCGAATGCGGCTGGTCACTTCGTACAGTGCGGCAAATGCGACCGCCTCGCAGGCCACCAAGATGACGCGCTCGTCCTTGGAGCGAAGCGCTTGAGCAACCGACTTGGGATTCGAAAAATCATAGGTCTGCTCGTCGGCCGCTGCGGCGTTCGTCTTGCGCTGTGGCTTTGGGGCCCGAGCGGGTGCCGTCGGCTTGACCACCTTGGCCGCCGCAATGCGCGTGCCCTCGTGATCAATGCTGCCGCAGTCATACCAGCGCTTGGTGATCTCAAGCAGCTGCGCATCGATGGACTTGCACCACTGTTGTTCCTCGTCGAGATCAATGGTGAAGACCTGCACCTGCGGGCCAACCCCCAGGGTGTCCCCGACACTGGTCTGGTGCACCTGCTGCCGCACCACCCCTTCGGCATCTCGCAGTCGTGCGCGCAGCTCATAGGCGTCGCAGTGCCGCCGGTGGTCGATGTCCACAAAGAACACCGCCCGCCTTCCTGACTCGCCTGGCTGCACGCTCTGCCACACACCACGGGCGTGGGTCTTGACTGCATTTTCTGTGTCGATGCGCACGTGCATGTCGATGGAGTGAATCTCGCCCACATCGCAGGGCACCGCACTGCCCCCCGAGGCCGTCTCCGAATCAGCGGCAGCCAAGCCCCGAATGGACCCATCGATCTGACCGATGACCTGACCTGCTCCGTTGCGAAACACCGCATTGGTCAGCACCGAGCGAGCGTCGACATGCGTTCGCACCGCCATGTCGCCCAACAGCTCGGCTGCGCCATGCGCGTCGAACCGAGTCTGCAGCAAGAAGGACTCGACCGTAGGCACATGCTTCGATCTGGCCCGCCCGTTCACAAAGCGCAGCACCGGCGTCACCGATTCAGTGGGCACCTCGACAGTGTCGGCTGGCTCGCTCTCGGAGGGCTCTTGGGCCGGCTCATCGGCCAGTCCGCTGTCGGAAACGGCCGCTACAGACGCCAGGGCAGATGGCAGCGAATCGGCCAGTGAGCTGCGGACCTGTGCCTGCAGGCGGTTGTCCGGCTCGACGCCCGTGTGAGGACTTTCCTCGTCGCTCACCCTCACCGCATGGCCATCTTGAAACCAGAAGCTGTTCTGTTCGAAGTCGTCGGAGTTTGCCCACAGCTCCCCGTCGTCTTCAATCATCCAAAGCCAATCCGGACACACCTTGCTGCACACGATGCACAGGGCCATGCACTGGGACATGTCTCGCCAAGTGCCCTCGTGATCCTCTTGCTGGACATTGGTGAACAGGATCAAGCGGTTCGCATCGCCGTGCTCACCCGGCTCGGGAGGAATCGAGAATGACTCCGCCCCCCAAATCAGGTCCGTCGACCGCAGCTGAACCTCGCTGCGAAGCCGGTCGAGCTGCGCCACCGTCACAGGGCCCTGCGCGGGGTGCCCGATCACGAAGACGGTGTGGCTCATTTGCCTCTCCACAACATCAATCCGCCCACCCCAAGGCCCAGGGCCAACAGCGACAACACGGCCCACAACGCCCAGCCGGGAATGTCCGAGAACGTCGCATTTGCCGCGATTCCGTTCTGCATCACCGCACCGATTGGCCGCTCCCACACCACGGCATTGGCCTCGGTACGGTCCGCATCGTGGTCGAGCACCCGTCCCGGGGCCGACACCCTCAGCGTGAAATACCTGGGGTCATCGCCATTTACCGTGAACTCTCCCGCGCCATCATTGCTGACGCCGGCGTCGGTGAGCGAGATGGAGATCGATGCGCTGGACTTGGAGATCGCGGGAGGCATTGCCCAACCAAAGGCCCGTTTTCTCTCGGTGGCCTTGGCGATGACCCTGTCGCGGTAGTCGGCATAGGCGTCAAAGGACTGCAGGTGCGCCTCGAGCACGTACCAAGTGAAGCGGTCATCTTGATCAACCGTGGCGATGGCCATGTCACCGACGGCGGCATGCACGTCATCGATCCAGCGGTTCTCGCGACTCAGAGTGGCCGGTGCCAATGCTGTTGGTTGGCCGATGCGCAAGACATGATCGACGCTGCCATCCGGGTGAATCGACAGCTGCTGTTCGACCTCGAAGCAGCCGGTGAACAGAACCAGGAGCAGCATCGCGCTGAACGCCTGCAGTAGGCCTCTCATGGGATGACCACCACGGTGTACGCGCGCTCGACAGGCCCATCGACGTCGAGAGTGACCCCCGCGACCTCGATTGTGCCGCGGGTCAGCGTCTGCGTGACCTCGCCGGCCCCGCTCGGAGCGCCTGTGGGCAGGTAGCTGGTGCCGTCCCCCTCGTGGAACTCTCCGCCGCCTGCGAACAAGTAGACGACCCGCGCACCGTCCACGTCCGACAGCGTGACGAGGTCGGGATTGCTGGCCTCGAAGAGCGTGTCAGGGATCTCGGCAAAGACCGGCACGGTGGTGCCCGCTGCCGCGAAGACGGAGATTTCATCGACGTCTGCGCCAAACTCCCCGCTCGTGACCACCTCATGGGTGAACCAGTCGTACCAGACCACGTCTGCAGGCAGGTCCACGTGGCGACTCGTCGCGCCGCGCTCCAGAATCGGCGCCACCAACAATGCGTCGCCAAGCAGCCAGGAATCGATCCGGTCCCAGTCCTCGCCGTACCGGAACGCCACCGGCATCAGCATGGGGGTGCCTCGGGCACTCGCCTTGGCAGCCAGTCCGTACCGATAGGGCCACAGCCGGGTGTGCTCGGTCGCCACCACAGCCCAGTGAGCGAGGGTGTCGGCATTGGTGTCGAACTGGTGGTTGTCGGTGTCGAAGGCACCGTGGTGGGTCCTCAACACTGGCGAGAAGGCGCCGAGCCAGGCCCAGCGGAACCACAGCTCTTGGTCAGAGGGGTCGTTGCCGACGCTGTTGTAGCCAGCCACATCGTGGGTAAACACCGGCACGCCGCTGGCTCCGAGCCCAGCCCCCATCGCAACCACCGTCGGCATGCCGTCGTCGGTGTCGAAGCTGGTGCGTTGGTCACCACCCCACACCACTGGGACCGTGCCGCCGGTGCGGGTCCACGCGCTGCGCACGAAGTAGCTCACGTCCTGATCCCCGATGAGCTCCTGATTGGTTCGCTGCCACTGCAGCGGGTAGTCATTGTGCGCCGTCCAGCCGCTCTCACCGCTGGCCAGGACCGCATCGGTGGGCAGCCACTCGGCAAAGTCGGCCATCCAACCGTCGAAACCGAGGTCGATGGCGGTCTGCATGTTGCCCTGGGCCCACTCGCGGCCCGCGGAGCTGCTCAGGTCGACCAAGCTGTCATCGTGCCCAAGCACGGCACCGGGGAAGAGATAGGGCTCGCCGTCCGGAGTCCTGATGAGCGCATCGGCCGCCAGGGCCGAGTCATAGGCATCATAGCCTTCGCGCACAAAGGGACTAAAGTAGGCGAAGAACTTGAAGCCATCGTCCTCGAGGTCCTGGGCGAGGGTCTCGACTTGCGGGTACAGGGTCTCGTCGACGGTCCACTCGCCGCCAAGGTGGTACCCGACGAAGCTCGCGTCCGCGCCCTTCCAGTCCTCGGTCCAGATGACCGAGCTGGGCGCACCCGCCGTGCGCAGCGCCGTGGCCACTTCGCGCACTCGGTCCGAGCCGCGGATGGCATCATTCCAGGGGGCAAAGACCCAGGGCTGTGGAAGCTCGGGCCGGCCCGTATGCCGCATCAACGCCTCGACGCTGGCCCCTGCATCGGACTCGGCAAAGACCACGAAGCTCGTGCCCGCCTCCCACGCCGTGGTGCTGAAGCGCCCGGGATCGGAAGCGCACAGGTCGACCTCGACGCGGGACCGGGTGTCGACCAACAAGCCCTGGCCGCGGTGGGCGCGCAGTAGAAACGGAATCGGTGTGCTGCTGGCGTGCTTGGTGCCGGTCGAGAACCAGTCCGCAGGCGGCTCGTCGGTGTCGGTCTTGCCGATGCCCGGCTCGCTGACCCACAGCGGAAAGGCCTCGCCCACGTGGTCCACGTCCATCGCATGGCCGCCCAGGCCCAGGAAGTGATCATCGTCATCACACGCCGCGGACAGGGTGATGCGGTTGTCTTCAAAGGACTGGGTGGTGACCGTGACGACCAGGGTGTTGTCGTCCAGAGGAACCACGGACGCAAAGCCCAGCGTACGGCCATCGGGCTGGTTCAGCTCGAGCAAGAAGGGCGCATTCGAGCCGTGAAATCGCCCGGTCGAGGCGGCACGACGCATCTGGCGCTGGTCATCTTCGAACTTGAAGCTGCCAAATGAGAACTGGACCAGGTCCTGGCCTTCGCCGATCTCGATCTTCATGTCTTGGAGAACAGGTCCATAGATGCCGTGCTCGACCTGCATCACACCGGTCTTGCGGTCGGCGTTGAACGTCCACAGACCGTCCGTCGCACTGGTCTGACCCGAACATCCAAGCAGCAGCAGCAACCACATCAGAGCACCCCGGGAATCAGACGGGCACGGTTCGCGAACGCCTCGCGCCATGCCGGAATCTGGGACAGCATGGCCTCTTCGGTGCGAATGCGCTGCATCAGCACCACTGCGTTGAGCAGGGTCAGGGCAATCGCCGACAGCCACGCGGTGTGAACCAACGGCAGGGCGACAATCTCGAGAATGACGACCAGGTAGTTCGGATGCCGGATGAAGGCATAGGGGCCGGACGTGACCACCAGATCTTCGTCGGGGGCCACCACACGCACGTTCCACGCAGCTCCGATCGTGCGCAGGGTCCACACCCGCAGCACGGTGGCCAACACAAGAACGGCGATGGCCGCAGCACCAACCGCGGGCAGGAACGGCCTCTCCCAGAACCAGACCTCGGCAATGGGCCCAAAGACCAAGCCAGTGTGCAGGGTGGCCATCAGTGGGAAGAGCCAGGGCTCGCTGACTACAGCTGCCGGCTTGTCCTTCATGCGGCGGACAGACACGACCAACTCGACCAGTCGCATGAGACCGGTACCCAGAAGCAGCGCTACAAAGACGGCGAACATGCCCGCCGGCTAACCCCGACAAGGAGCGGCGGCCTTGTTGCGGGCGGGGTACCCATGAGTGTGCTCATTCTTCCGCTGATGCTCAGCCTCGCGCAGGCAGAGCCAAATGTAGTGCTCATCAGCATGGACACCACACGAGCCGATGCCATCTCGTGCTACGGCCGTCTCGCCGGGCTCGATCCGCAAGTCTCGGGGCCGACAACTCCGGTACTCGATGCACTGGCCGCCGACGGCATGCGCTTCGAGCACTTCTATTCGAACGCGCCGACCACTCTGTCCAGCCACGCCACGATGCTGTCCGGGCGCGATCCGCACACCCATGCAGTTCCGCGAAATGGCTTTCCACTGCACCCAGCCGTGCCCACCCTGCCTAAACGGCTGGCCGACCTGGGCTATGACACCATCGGCGTGATCGGAGCGAAGGCGCTCGAAGCCGACATGGGGCTGAACCGCGGGTTCCGAGTCTATGACGACCACACGCCAGTGCGCCGCACGGCGATGTTCCAGGCGACCGCCGACAATGTGGTCCTGCGCACGCTCAAGGCCGTGGACGACAGGCCCGACCCCAACAAGCCGACCTTCCTCTTTGTGCACTTCTATGACCCGCATGCGCCCTATGAGGCGCCCCCTCCCTTCCGAAAGAAGTTCACGCCGCCCGGCTACGAGGGCCACTTTGCAGATGGAATGCAGTACAAGCTGCAGCCTCTGCGCCGCGCGTTGATCAAAGGGCAGCCACGGCCCAAAGATGTGGCGATGGTCAACGGCCTGTATCAAGGCGAGGTCGCCTTCACAGACCACCAAATCGGTGTATTGCTGGCCGGCTTGCGAGTTCGCGGGCTGCTCGATGACGCACTCGTCGTCGTCACCGCCGATCACGGCGAGGCCCTGCACGACTCCGAGCGCTTTAGCTATTCACACGGCTCCGACGTCGATGACACCACCATCCACGTTCCGCTCATCGTGCGAAGCTACGGCGACAGCGTGGTTGTCGATCGGCGCGTAGTGCAGCGACAGGCCGACATGAGTGGCCTTGCCCCCACCATCGAGCGCATGTTGGGCCTGCAGCCGCAGCTCGGCGACGACTTCTGGCAGCTGGTGCGCCCAGGTCCCGTTCTGGACGTCGACGGGTGGCCCGAACACCCCACCACACCGGCGTTCAGTGAAGCCACTCGCCCATTCAGCGACGACACCACCCAATGGAACAACGCCGCGCTGTACCAGAGCGTGCGGGTCGGCCCCCACGAGCTGCGCGCCGCCCCGGCACTGGGTGTGGCCCCGTTTGTCGTCGACGCTCCCAGCGGCTGGTTCAGCGACAACCCGATGCTCGAGTTGCTCACCGAAGTGATGGACAGCTGGAACGCCAAGGCCCCCCCATTTCGCCACGAGTCGATGGAAGAGGGCACCCGAGCAGCTCTGGAGGCATTGGGGTACCTCGAACCCGAGGAATAGGACAAAAGCGCTAGCGCATTCGGCAAGCCTCAGGCAAAGTCGACTCACTGGGTTCGTGGCACGGACCTGGAGAGTCCCCGATGACCCCGCGAATGTTGGCGCCCATGATGGCGCTCGCGCTGGCCGGCTGCCGTGCCGATGGTGGTTCAGATACCGACTTTGGCACCGATTTGGCGTCTGACACGTACTTTGCCGATGGCGATGCCGATACCGAGCCACCCGACCTGGGCGAGCCCGAGCAGGAAGACGACTTCCTGGCACTCACCCCCGCTCAGACGAGCCAGTACGTGTTCATTGCGAGCCCGACTCGCGACACCCTGACCCGTGTCGACGTCACCTCGAACGACGTGCGCACGGTGACCGTTGGCCGGGGGCCGGCTGCCGTGCTCGCTCCCAACGACGACGTGATTGTGGTGTTCAACAAGATCGACGACACGGTCAGCTTCGTCGACGCCCACACCCTTGCGCAGACCACGATTCCGGTTCGCGACAACATGAACCGCATGATCTTGTCGCCCGACGCGGCCTGGGTGGCGCTGTTCCACGATGAGGACGTCGACGAATTCGAGCCCAGCTCGGGCCTGCAGTCCTTCAACGAGGTCAGCTTTGTCGATGTCGCGGGCCAGCTTCACCACCCCATGGCGGTGGGCTTTCACCCCAAGAACATCGCGTTCAGCGCAGACGGGCTCACCGCCGCCGTGGTCAGCGACGACACCCTGGCCATGGTCGACCTGACTGCCGGCACGCTGATTCCCAACGTCGTGCGCCTGTCCGACGACCTGGTCTCGCCTCCCCCTGCCGAAGAGGTCATTCTGTCTCCAAACGGGCAGTGGGCCTTTGTCCGTCAGTTCGGCTCTGGTGAAATCGTGGTCATCGAACTGTCGACCGAGACCCGACACCGCATTCCCATCGGCAGCAACCCCACCGACATGGACTTGTCCCCCGATGGCACAACGGTGGCCGTCGTCGCCCGCATCAGCGAAGAGCTGGTGTTGCTGGACGCCGATGACCCGTTGACCGGCGTCGTCGAGAGCATCCCGCTTCCAACCGCCCAGCAGCTGGGCTCCTTGGCATTCACCCCCGACGGCACCAAGGCCATTGTGTACACCACCGCCGCCCGGGTCGACCGCTACGCATTGTTCGACATGAGCACCCGCCAGATGAGCCTGCGTGGCCTCGTCAAGCCGGTGAAGCAAGTCGCCATCACGCCAACCGGCGAGACCATGCTCGTCTTCCACACCAAGGAAGATGTGCCCGACCCCGACCTATCCTCCCCGTTCACCGGACGCTGGGCGCTGACGATGGTCGACCTGACCGACGAGCGCACCAACCCGCTGCTCCTGCCCGAGGAGCCCATCGGCTACGCAAACGCGGCCAGTGGCGACCTCGGCTACTTCATCATGGAAGGGCAGCCGCTGCTCGAGGTGCTGCACTACGACTCACTGCTCCACGAAGAGGTGCCGCTCAAGAGCGCGCCGGTCTATGTCGGCGTGATGAGCGACGACAGCTTGCTCGATGGCGATGAACCCAGCGCTTGGGCCAGCCAGATTCACACCCTAGGTCGCATCTCGTTCTTCGAGCCCGACGCCACCACCCTCGAGACCATCACCGGCTTCGAGCTCAACGCCGCGATCGAGGACTGAACCATGACCATCCCAAACACGATGAGAACGACCTCGATGCTGGCCGCCGCCGCCCTGTTGAACGGCTGCGGGTGGAACTACACCACCAGCGAACAACGAAACCTGCCCGACCGCCCGTGGGACCCAGCTGTGGTCGTGCCGGCCGACGATGGCCTGTACGTGCCACTGCCCTACGCTGGCGCACTCGCCCTGGTCAGGCCAGACGGCAGCTCCGAGCTCGTGGACATCGGTCCAGGACGGCTGGGCGAGGTGTCCACCGGCCCCGGCGGCGGCAGCGTTGCAGCGCTTGTGGACCGCTTCACCTGTGAGCCAGACGACCCACGGGACGCACGTGGCGTGGACTTTGCGGAGGACTGCGCGACCGGACTGACTGTGACCCGAGAAGTCGGGCTGCTGGCCGACGGCGTGCTTGGGGAGAGCTTGCCCATTCCCAGCCACCTGAACGCACTGGAGTGGGCTCCAGACGGTGGCGCTGCCATTGCCTGGCTCAATGCCGACGACGACGTGCGCTTGGACGGAGTCGTCGACCTGACCTCGGTCCAGGTGCTCGACCTGACGCAAGGCGCGGCTACCCCTGTCTCGGTGGGCTTTGCGGCCAACGGTCTGCTGTTCACCGAAGCCGGTGACCGGGCCATTGTTCTGTCCCGAAGCGAGGTCGCGGTGCTGGACCTGGCCTCGGAACCGCTGACGCTCGAGGTCGTGTTTCCGCTGACTCTGGACCCAGACGACCTCGTAGACCCAGTCGGGGTCGAGCTGACCCCAGACGGGCAGTTCGCCCTCATCAGCGTGCGCGGCAAGGACGACCTGTACATCCTGGACCTGGCCGAGCACTCGGTGAACTTGGTCTCGCTCTCGGGCAATCCCACTGCGATGTTCGTGGACAGCGACACCGATCAGACCGTGTTCGTCTACGACAACTCCGCAACGGTCGACGTGTTGGAGCACGAGTACTTCGAGCTGCAGACCCTGCAGCTGGACGAGCCGATGAATCAGATCATCGACGCCGGAGACCGCGTGGTTCTGTACAGTACGGGCAGCAGTCTTCACGACGCCTACCTGCTTGAGCTGGACACGATGGCGCTGCACGAGTTCAGACTCGAGAATCCCGCCACCGCGATGCAGCTGTCGCCTTCGAACGAGTTCGCAGTCGCGCTGACCCGGCCCGAGAACGGCTTTGGGTCGGGAGTCGAAGGCATCTACGACGGCAGCCCTGGCATGGAGATCTTAGACCTGCGGGCCGACATCGACGGCAAGATCGACACCGACTCGCATCCGTTCCTGCTCGAGACACAGGGCATTGGACTGGCCTTTGCACAGGACGACACCAACCTCGAGGTGTTGGTGCTGCAGACCGACCAGGACTACCTGTACGGGCTCGACCTGTACACCGGAACGCCGCGCGAAATCGAGCTGCCCGAGCCACCGGCCGCCATCGGCACCATGCCCGACGGCACCTTCTACATCACCCACAACGTGGGCTTGGGCCTGATCTCCTTCATGGAGCCGCTGGGCACTGAGCTCGTCGCCGCCAGCGGGTTTGCCGCAGCCGAGCTGTTCACCCTGACGCCACTCAACGAGGAGGCACCGTAATGCGCACCGCAATTGTGTTGAGTCTATTGTCCACCACGGCCATGGCGGCCGACAACGAGGTCGTGCTCACCGCCGGCTCCATCGTCACCAACGACGCCGGCTGGAATCAGTTCAGCCACTCCCAGCCGACCACACTCGGCATTCGCGGCGGGACCGCGCTGACCAAGCGAGTCTCGGCGGTCGCCGAGTACCGGTTTCAATACCAAGGGGTGACCCTGGCGGACAGCTTCAGCTTGGTTCGGACCAGCTACACCCGGCACCTAGGCGCCGCGGGCTTCAAGGTGAACGCTCCGCTGCATCCCCAGATGCCGCTGGTGCCCTACGGCATCGTCGAGGCGGCGTTCATCGGCAGCCAAATGAAGCTCGATGACAACCGCGGCAGCCGGGACAACCCCAACCAGCTGCGCCGAGGCGCCATCACTGCCGGCGGCTATGGTGCACTGGGAATCGATGCGATCCCCCCACAGGGCGAGTTCGCCATCGGCTTTGTCGGCCACATGGAGCTGGGTTGGCTGTCCCACGGTCCCCTCGACATGGGCGAGACGGGCGTGCTGAGGCCCCAGGGCTTTGCCTTCCGCATGGGCGGGGGCGTGCGCTTCTAGTCGACGTCGACCTGGCTGAGCACGCGGGAGAGGAACAGCCGGCGGTCGGTGCGAACCGTACCGTCGGTCCTCAAGGCGGGCACTTCCATGTACACGCCCATGTCCTGGAAGCCCATGCCCGCGTACATGGCCTTGCTGCGGTCTTCATCGCTGGCCGAGACACGCAACACCACGTGGGTACAGGTCGACGGGTTCATGTGCAGCATGCGCTCGCGAACCAACGCGCGGCCAATTCCATGACCACGGTGCGCTGCCACCACGCCCAGCTCGGCCAAGTAGTAGGTGTGCGGCACCGGAAGCAGCCCGGTGAGCTCGCGGCTGACATCGGGCCGCGACGC
>CAYYHT010000076.1:0-16219 GCA_964471355.1 uncultured Enterobacteriaceae bacterium | reverse complement strand
CCCTGGTCTATCTGGCGCGATTCGACGAGGCGCTGGCCAAGGCCGAGGAAGTGCTTGCCTTTGCCGAGTCGGTGGGCGACCGTCAGCACCCCGCCGATTTGATGGTCCAGGCACTGCCGTCCTGCCACATGCGAAATGGAGACCTGGACGTCGCAGAGGCGCTCGCCAAGCGCGGCGTGGACATTGGAGAGCAGACTGGCAACCTGCCCGCCATCTGCAACGGCAGGGCGATGCTCGGGCAAATCGCAGGTCTGCGTGGGAATTTCGAGGACTGCGTCCAGTACAACCAAGAAGCGATGGACGCCGCACTCAGCATCGGTGCTGCGTACGTGACCACCGTCGCGCTCTGCCGCATGGGAAGTGGCTACCTGCACTTTGGCCGCCGCTATCACAAGAAGGCCGCCCAGTACCACAAGCAGGCCATGGAGGCCATGGAACAGCCGACGGGAACCGCATCAGCGAGCTTGGTGCTGGCCGAGATTGGTCACTGCTGCCTGGGGGCCGAGGAGTACGACATGGCGGACACGCTTTTCACCCGAGGGCTGCAGGTTCCGAACGCCCAAGCAATCCTGCAAAAGCCAAGGTTGCTCGTTGGCAAGACGCTGGTGGCGCTGGAGCGAGGCCAGCTCGGGGACGCCCAGGACTTTGTGCGCCAAGCTGCAGACCATGTCGATGCCTGCCAGATGAAGCAGCATCAGCCGTTTGTCGCCGAAACCCAAGCCGCCGTGTGCCTGGCGCGAGGGGACGTCGAGGGCGCATTGGTCAGTCTAGCTCGGTCCGAGGCCGGGGCCCGCGCTCTGGGTTTCCTGCCCCTGCTCATGCGCACCCTGGGTCAGAGCGCCCCATTGCTCGAACAGGTCGGGCGCCAAGAAGATGCCGGCCGGGCCCGCGCAGAAGGCCAGAAGATTGCCGCCGAGCTGGCCGCACGCATCCAGGACCCCGAGTTCCGCGGCGCCTTCGAAGAGTTCGCCGCCAGCCACTTCAGCTGAGCTACAGCGGCGTGATGGTGCCCGACGGCCACTCAATGTCGGCGAAGGGCACGAAGTCGTCCTCGTCACTGATGGACCGGGTGTCCGACCACTGCAGCACGCCCAGTACATAGATGCGCACAGTCACGTCGTTTGCACCCTCGAAGACCGATCCCGGGTAGTCGTGCACATAGACCTGGTAGGTGCCCGGGGCGGGGTCGAAGATGTTGATGTTCTCGGGTCCCGTGCCTGAGATGTCGTCGAGGTCGAGTGCTGGGTCATCGACTGTGGTGGGGCCTCCCCAGGGCAAGCCGCCGTATGTGCAGTTCGAGAAGTAGCAGTCGTCTCCGCTGTCCTTGGCGCCGTTGTTCTGGGTCAGGTGGAGGTCCATGTCATCGCCCATGGTGCCCCAGTACATCTCGATCCACAGGTCTTGCTCGATGACCGCCTCCATCGAGATGCGGCACGGTTCAGACAGCACACCAATGTCGTTCTCGACCACGAGGTCGGCGGTGTAGGTGCCGGCGAGATCCGGCATGAAGTCCCGGTCGGGTTCAGTGGTGCCGGGCATGGGTACTGCGGAGCCGATGGGCGCCTGAACCAAGTTCCATCGATGGGCCACAATTGCATGTCCACCGGGATCGACGCTGTCGTGCCCAATCCAGGTGGTGGTGCCGTGAGCCGCAGCGACCTCGGGAGGGATGACACCGCAGATCGCGACCGGCTTGTCGGCAGCGATTCCATGCAGATCAGCGGTCGCGATGCCCGAGGGGCTATTTCCCGTCGCCGTGATCTGGCCGATGTACTCGCCAAGCTCGTCGGCGGTGAAGTGCACCTCGACGACTTCAATCGCACCGGGCATCAAGTCGAAGGGAAAGGCGGGCGGTGTGGGCAGCGAGAATGCGTCGCCGGAGACCTCGAGGTTCTGCACCGTGACCATCTGGCCGCCCGGATTGAACACCGTCACCAGCGACAGGCTCGACTCGGTCGGCAGAACCGGGGGCAGGTTCACCGGATCGGGGGTGATGTCCAGGCCAGGCGCGAGTCCGCCACCCAACAGCAGCACGCTGACATAGCCGTCCACTGGATCATCGCTCTGGAAGTCCAAGGCGCCGGCATCGAACTCGCCGAAGGGGCGGTACTCGACGGTGAACACGAGCGATTGGCCGGGCTCGATCTCCTGGTCCATAGGGGCAGCCCCCATCGAGAATGCATCGTCTCCGGCAAGGGCCCAGGACGACAAGGTCAGGGTGGCGTTGCCCACGTTGCTGACGGTGACGTCGGCTGTGGCCACTTCGCCAATCGGCACGCCCAAGAACTCCACCTCGGTGGGATCGACCTCGATTCGCGGAATCTCGCGCGGCGCCACCGGAGCGTCCAGAATCTTGGTCAGCTCGGTCTCACCACCGCAACCGCCGGCAATCATCAGCGCTACAGGCCACCAGCGCATGGTCAGGTCCCCTCGAAAGGCGGTCTGCAACCGCCGAGTTCACCCCTTGAATACCATTTAAATGGCCCATCTATGGGTCGATGTACATCGCAAGCTCGGCATCGGCATCCGGCGGCAGAAAGCCAAACTCGTCCCTGACCACCTCCATCCAGACGCGGTGGGTGAAGGCTCCGACCGTGGGGCCCGCCGCGAGACGAATCGACCAGTCCACCACCCGAGACAGCGGCACCGCCACCGGACCCGCCGACACCTTGACGTTCACTGGCGGGGTCACCAGCTGGGTGATCAGCTCGTCTGAGTCTCCCTCTCGGGTCACCGAGCTCCACACGTACTCGGTGATTCCTCGCTCATTCACCGCCCACTTCACTGCCGCGTCGCCCTCTTCGCGGCGGGACAGGAACACCGCCAAGCTCTCTTGGGCCCGTTCGATGGCGGCCGCCATGCGCGGGTGCTCCATCGACACATGCCAAGCCACCGGAACCCGACCCCGCGCGGGACTGTTCGCCGGCAAGCCCGCCAATACATCCACCATGCGAACGTCCTTGCCCGACTTGCCCCCATGGCGCAGCAACAGCACCTGCATGGCGGTCTTGCTGGCCACGTCGAGGGGGGTGCGATGGGAGCTGTCCTTGAGGTTGCTGCACGCGCCTTCTTGCAGCAGGACACGGGCCACGGTGATGTGTCCCTTGCCCGACGCATAGTGCAGTGCACTGACCCCGTGATCATCGGTCCAGTCGACGTGGGCCCCCGATTCAATCAGCTTCCGGCATACCTTCGCAGCGTCCATGGCCGCCGCCATGTGCAGCGCCGTTCCGCCACCATCCGCGGTTCGGTGAATGTCAGCTCCTCGCTTGATCAGCACGTCCACAGCGTCGTCGCGACGGCACATGGCCGCGTACATCAGGGCCGTCTTGCCCTCACGGTCGGTCACGTCGACAGACTCCGCGGTCTCAAGCGCCTTCAACAGGCCAGCGATGTTGCCTTGGGCCGCCATGTCGAACAGCCGTGGGCTGCCATAGCGGGTCACCAGAGCCGGCCAGACTGCGATGCACAGGATCGCAATGGTCAGAACGGTGGCGGCGAGCATCGGTGTCGAGATGGCGGTGGCCCAGGTCGAAAGGGGTACTCAACCAATCGGCCCTCAGACGCGTTCGCTATAGCTTGCAAGTCGGCCGTGCTGAATCATCTCGACCCGTGATCTGGCACACTTGTGCCGTGCTTCCCCTCCTATTGCTGTCATCTGCCCTCGCCGGGGACCTCGAGAACAACACCTTCGCCATCCTTGGCATTGCACTCGAGGCTTCGACCCCAGATGTGAGGGTCGAGGTTGCGCCGGGCAATCCGGTGCAGGCGGTGCTCGCTTGGCCCATCAGTGCCTACAGTGGAAAGCTCGCGGGCTGGCCCGGGCCCAACGCCTCAAATGCCTGCCGCACCCACCTGCTTGTCGAGCCCTATGTCGAGCCGCAGCTGCGCCTGAGTGACGGACAGTTCCGGGTTCACGCCGGGTCTTGGCTGGTGCTGGCCAATGACCCTGGCCGGGTGTCAGTCGGCGTGCTCGGCGGCGCAGCATACGACCCGTCTGGAGTGGGCTGGGCGGCCGGCTTGGGCACTGGCTACGGCCTGAACCCCACGCGCAGCACCCGAACCCGTGCGGCGATCACGGGACGCTGGACTCAGACTCCCGGCGGAGGCCGCGCCGATGTCGGCCTGGACATCGCCTTTCCCCTGGCAGGTCAAGGCTGGCGCCAGGTCACCCACACCGAACCGGTCGAGGACCACGTCCGTCCGCTGTGTGAGCCTTATGTGCCCCCACCGCCAGAACCACGTCCAGGCATCAACGACCCCGAGTTCGACCACTACAAACAGGACTGGAGGCCAAAGCTCGGCTGCGACGTCTATGGCTGCGGTCCAGGCGCATGCGGCGAGATGCCTGATGGCTGCGGCGGCACGATGAACTGCGGTGCCTGTCCTGGGGACGAGCTGCCCTTTCTCCCTCCGAAGCGGTGCCCGACAAGATGTCTCACCAAGGCCGCCTGCTCGATGCATCTGGCGACCCCCTGACGGGCTTCCATACCGTGACCTTCTCGATCCACACCGCCCCGTCCGGTGCGGGGGCAGAGTGGTCCGAGACCCAGACCCTCGACTTCACCAATGGCTACTACTCGGCCACGCTCGGTGTCAGTCAGTCGGTCGTGGCCGACGACTTTGACGGCGGCGATCTGTGGCTCGGCATCGCCGTCGACGGCGGCGCCCAGCTAGGCGATCGCTTGCCGATGAACACTGTTCCCTACGCCTTCCGCGCCCAGAACGCCGACGAAGCAACCACCGTCACCACTGGTGCCGTGCTCGACGTCAGCGAGATCAAGATCAACGGCACGACCGTCATCGACTCCAGCGGCACCACCGTCGACTGGGGCGACATCACTGGCATTCCAACCAGCGTAGCCACGGGCCTGCCCACCTGTGGCTCGGGCCAGATTCTGACCTACGGCGGCTCGAGTTGGTCTTGCGCCGACAGCGACGACCACACCCACAACGCGGCAGACCTCGACGGTGGCATCATCGCCAACGCAAGGCTGCCGATTGGCACCGAGATTGCGGCCGCCAGCCACACCCACCCGGGTGTCGGCGTCAACGACCTGAGCTGCGCCGACGGCGAGGTCGCCAAGTGGAATTCCGGTGCCTGGGAATGTGCGGCAGCCGGCGGCGGCGGTGGCGGCGCGCTGATGTTCAGCTACGAAGTCGACGGAAGTGCTCCGTTCGAAGACTTCTCGGGTGGCGGACACCCCCTCACCACCGACGGGCTCGGCCTGGCACAAGGATCTGCAGGCCACTCCGCCACCGCAGTCAACTTCACCGGCGGTCTGCTGACGGTCGCATCCGGAAACGCCATCTTTGCCAGTCCGGCAGTCACCGTCGATTCGTGGATTCGTCCCGCAATCCCGACGGACGGCGACCAGACCATCCTCGAGAAGGAAGGCAGCTACTTGTTGATTCAGAAGCGCGGCTCAGACAACCAGATCGGTACCGTCGAGTTCAGCGTGACCACCGAATCCGGCGATGTCTGCAGCGTCGAGTCCTACTTGACTGTCACCGCGGGTGCCTGGGCGCACGTCGCCGGCTCGTACAACGGGCGGACCATCTCCGTGTCTGTCAATGACGACTGGGTCGAGGGCACCTGCGACAAGGGTCCCCTGGTCCAAGCCGCCGGCTCGGCACTCAACATCGGTGCGGCCAGCGGCAAGACGAACACCTACAACGGCCTCATCGATGAAATCCGCGGCTGGGCCACTGCCCTGCCCACCAGCTTCTTCCTGGGCGCCAGCGATGCGTTCCCCGGCAGCGCCATCATCACCCCCGAAGAGGGGCGGCTCATCAACGAGTGGATTGGTGACCGCAGCCAGCGCTGGGAGCTCTGCTACAAGCTCACGGCGAACGGCGCGGCAACCAGCACCTTCCACAGCCGCTGCAACAACCGCGGCCCCACCGTCACCGTTGGCGCGCTGAGTACCGGTCGTCGAATTGGCGGCTACGCGCACGTCTCCTGGCAGAGCCGCAACGACTACAACTACGGCGATGACCACTTCATCTTCAGCCTGGACAACGACTACAAGTACGGCTCAGGCGCACGCCACTCAAACGGCTCCATCTACGATCACTCCACCTACGGCCCGACCTTTGGCGCCGGCCACGACATCTCGTTTGGCTACAGCAGCGTCATCGGCAACGGTGGCGGCGACGACTACTGCAACCTGGGACACAGCTTCCAGTGCCGCACCGGCGTCTACAGTTCGACCAGCTGCCGCAACGAAATCTGCGGCACCTACAGCGGCTGGAGCTTGACCGAGCTTGAGACCTGGGTCCAGTTGGGCAACTAGGCCCCAGCGGTCAACACAAAGGGCGCCCAGTCGGGCGCCCTTTTTTGTGCGCAGCAAGCGGCGACCGAAGCCGTCGCTACGGCACAAGCGCTAGGGGACGCGAATCCACAGGCCCCAGCCGCAGTTCCGATGGTTCATGGCCAGACCGTAGCGAGTCATCTGCGAGCTAGTGCACGCGCAGATGTTGCCGTAGTCACCGCTGTACAGGTCGTAGGCGTAGGCGAAGTTGAAGCTGCTGCTGCCGCTGACGCCGTCCAACGGGTACCACGACCCCTGGCTGCCCGTCGCACAGTCATAGTTCTGGTGAACACAAGTAAAGCCTGTGACTTCTTCACAGACCCCATGCGCCTGGCAGGAGTAGTCACCCGGATCACAGTCAACGGTCACGTCTGGGTGACCCTCAACGGTGATGACGAGGCCGCAGTTGGTCGCGCCAATCGTCGCGTCGCTGTCGTCGGGGTCGACACAGCCCGGGGTCGTGTCGTCCGCAGACCAGCCATCGCCGTCGGCGTCCGTGCCGTCCGAGAAGTCGCAGTTCTGGTCGACTGAATCGCCAAAGTCGTCGGTGATGCTCGGATTGATGTCCGCGTCGTTGTCGTCGCAGTCGGCACCACCGTAGGCACGCTGGTTGTATCCATCGCCATCGACGTCGAGCACTGCATTGGTGGCGCAGCCCCACACATCGCCGACCGAGCCACTGAAGTAGTCCTGGCTGCCCGTGTTCACGTCAATGGAGACCAGGCCGCCGCTGAAGTCGCCAAACACCAAGTCTCCGCCGCCGACGGGGCTGTCGCAGATGCCGCTGATGGTCTCGTTCACGTCGTACACACTGCGGCCGCCGTCTCGGTCAAAATGCATGAGCCGCTCGTCGGTACCCGAGGACACCCAGAAGCCGCCTGTGGCCGAAGGCACGATGATGTTCGGCGCGTCTGGGAAGCTACCTTCGGTGGTCCAAGTCGCCGATGCGGGGTCATAGGAACGCAGCTCTTGCTCGACGCGGAAGGTCGTCCAAAGGGTGCTGTCCCCCTCGAAGCGCACCGTGTGGATGGCCTCGGTCGACAGGCCGCTGGCCAGCGTCGTGGTGGAGCCATCCGCCGGGTCGTACTCGGCAATCGTGTCGTAGGTGGTGAGCAGAACCGTGTCGGTGCTGTGATCGTACCAGAGGCCGTGAATGTCGGGGAAGCCGCTGGCCACGGTGGTTGGGTTGCTGCCATCCCAGTCCAGATGCACCAGCTCGCCCGCACCATAGGCCGAGACGTACAGCCCGCCGTCAGGAGCCACGACCACGTCGATCATCTCACCGAGCCCGGTGGTCATCCAGAACACCTCGCCGGTGTCGTAGTCGATCGCCCACAGCTCGCCGGTGTAGCGGTCCACGCCGTAGACAGTCCATGGAATGACCACCTCGTCGCAGTTCTCGTCGAGTCCGTTGCCCGGCACCTCGGCGTTTGTCGGACTTCGGTCCTCGTTGAGGTCATCGCAGTCGTCGTTGAGCGCGACATAGCCCGCGGGCGGGCTGCAGAAGGGCACGGCACCGTAGGCATATCCATGGCCATCGCCATCGGCGTCCCAGTAGTACAGGGACTCATCGACGGCATCGTCGTCGGCTACCCCATTGCAGTCCTCGTCGACCCCGTTGCACAGCTCCGCCGCGCCCGGGAAGATGGCGCCGTCGCCTTCGTCGCAGTCGGCATTGCAGCCCATGAAGCCGTCGCTGTCGCCGTCGGCCTCGTCTGCTGGCAGGCTGCCATCGCAGTCGTTGTCGACGCCGTCGCACAGCTCGGTTGCAGATGGATAGGAGTTCGCGTCTAGGTCGTCGCAGTCGTCGCTGCTCGCTTGATGTCCCGACGGCTGGTCGCAGGCCTCGACCGTGGTCGTGGCCCCACCGGAGCCATCGCCATCGACGTCGGCATACCAAGTGCTCGCGTCGGTGGGGTTGTCGTCCACGTTGCCGTCACAGTCGTCGTCCGCGTCGTTGCACAGCTCGCTTGCACCGGGGTTGACCGCCACATCGAGGTCGTCGCAGTCGCTGTTGTCGGCCACGTTTCCGGTCGGTGCTGAGCACGCCGAGACAGCCACCGCCGGATCGCCATAGCCGTCGTTGTCCTTGTCGAGGTACCACATCGAGCCGCCCACAGCGCCGTCCTCGTCGACCTCGCCGTTGCAGTCGTTGTCGATGCCGTCGCAGATCTCAGTGGCGTTCGGACTGACCGCAGCCGCGGCATCGTCACAGTCCTCACACGCGGGGAACCCGTCGCCGTCCGCGTCCGCGTAGCCCACCGAGCCGTCGCAGTTGTAGTCCTTGGGGTCGGTGCAGTCGTCCTCGCTCGCGAGCGGATGAACGGTCGGGTCGGTGTCGTCGCAGTCAGTGGAGTCGGTGATGAAGCCGGGAGGTGCTGCACAGGCAAGCTCTCCTGATCCCAGGTAGCCAGCGCCGTCGCCGTCTCCATCGGCGTAGAACATCATCGCGTCCGAGGCGTCGTTGTCGATCACGCCATCGCAGTTGTCGTCAATGTCGTTGCAGATCTCGGTCTGGTCGGGACCGATGGCCGCATCGACATCGTTGCAGTCGGCCCACTCGGGAATGCCGTCCTCGTCTTCGTCGGGGTCATTTCGACAGGCGGTCGAAATCAGAAGAATGGCAGCGATCAATGGGCGCATGGGGGGTCTCCAACGTGGTCCTTCCATAGTCACATCTTTTGCGGGCAAAGCACACCCTTTTTCACACTACGCCGGTGCCCAAACCCCCCTTGTTGACGCGCTGAACCAGATGGCCAACACAAACTCGACGGACATCAGCACCGTGAAGTCGATTCCAGAAGACCCGTCGATCAGCATGCTGACCAGCCTTGCGACCGGAATCAGCCACAGCGTGACCAACACGATGCGGTTCACCCGAACCTCGGCAAAGCGGCCAAGATGAAGACCCAGGCGTACGCGGCATAGGCGGGTCGGATCATGCGCGACCGTATGCGCCTTTTGCTTGACGGGCGACCGCTGGCGTCCTACTTCCCCGGAAACGGAATGCCGATTCCGTTTGAAAGGAGGCCCGCGATTCCCTCAACCCTCGCCATTCCCCGCCAAGCACGCAGCCAGAAAGCCCTCGAGCGCTTCCTCGAAGCTGGCGAAGCCCTGGTCGCCGACAACGCCTTTGAAGCCGCGGGGGTCGCCGAAATCGCCAAGCGCGCCGACAGCTCGGTGGGCACCTTCTATCGCCTGATTGGCGACAAGGACACACTGCTGCGGGCGGTCCACGACCGGTTCGTCGAGTACGCCCGCGCCCGCATCGCCACCACCCTCGACCCTGCCAAGTTCGTCGGCGAGGACCTCGAGACCGTGCTGACGGCCTTTGTTCAGCTGATGGTCGACCTGTACGCCGAGCGCGAGGGCATGATTCGCGCCCTCATCGTGCGCTCGTCGGCCGACCCCTCCTTCCGCGAGCGCATCTCGGCGCTTCGCAACGACATCCGCATGTCCATCGGCGGCCTCGTCCTTCCCCGCGCCCACGAAATCAAGCACCCCAACCCCCTCGAGGCCTTCGCTTTTGGCGTCAAGGTCATCGTCGGCGTGCTGAACCACGCCACCGTCGTCAACTCCATGGAGGGCGAAGCCTCCGCGACGATGGTGCGCGAATTGACCCGAATCCTCGTTCGCTATCTGGAGGTCAAGTGACCTATTTGAAGCTCAGTCCGGCCCTCGCCATCTGCGCGGGCCTGATCAGTTGTGCCACCCCCCCCGACGGCCTGCGCCAGACGATTCCCGGCGACGGTCCCAAAGTGTGGATCGACTGGGACGCCGAGCCGCTGCCCGAGGTCCCCTTCCCCAACGACCTCGCCACACGCTCGGATCCCACATCGGTGACCGGCCTGCGCGTGAACATCAGCGAAGAGGCGCCCACCGAATCCGAGCGCGAGGCCCGCGCCAAGCTCAACGAGATGACGGGCTTCGGCATCTATTCGCCCATCACCGTGCAGTTCGACAAGCGCCTGGACCTCGATGACATCATCGCGCGGCACCCGAACGACTTCGAGAACGAGGGCAGCTTCAGCGACGACGCCTTCTACCTCATCAACGTCGACCCGGACTCTCCCGACTACCTGCAGCCATTCCCCCTCGATGTCGGCCACGGCCGCTTCCCGATGGATGCTGCCAAGAGCGACCGCTACTTCCCCAACGACACTCGCTCCACCGAGCCCTCGGTCGTGTTCGATACGATTGACGAGGACCTCAACGGCAACGGCGTGCTCGATTGGGGCGAGGACACAGACAACGACGGCGTCCTGGACGTCGCCAACATCTGGCCCATCGGCGGCGACCCCCGCGAAGACCTGCTCACCTTCTATGAACTGAGCACCGACACCCTCATCTTTCGGCCTGTCGTGCCCCTGCGCGAAGAGACCACCTATGCGGTGGTGCTGACCAATCGCTTGGTCGGCATGGACGGCAACCCCGTCGTCTCGCCATGGGAGTACGTGAATCACACCCGCCAGACCCAAGCGCTGAGGCCGCTGGGCGACGCACTGCCGTCCCTAGGCATGAGCCTGGACGATGTGGCCTTCAGCTGGACCTTCACCACCGGCCGCGTCACGGGCGACCTGGTCGACATCCACCGCGGGCTGATGGACGGCGAGGGTCCCTGGCCCTTCCTGGACGAAGAGTACCCAGGCCGCGTCACCGAGGCGCTTCAGGTTCACGAGCAAGGCGGCAACGAGTACAAGCTGCCCGTCAGCACCATCATCGGCGAGCTCAACGACCTGGGCTTGTTCGACTCGGACTCAGGTCCGTATCTGGTTGCGGCCTACGACAGCTTCTCGGACTCGGTCGTCGGAGGCAGCTTCATGGCTCCGGACCTGCTGGCCGACCGCGATGACGGCGGCAACGACACCTCGGATGAGTGGTGGCAGCTGGACCCCGTCGCCGGCACCATGAACCGAGAGCCCAACCGCCTGGCATTTTCCTGTGTGCTCCCCAGCCCAGAGCTCGGCTTCGAAGCGCCCTATGACGTCGCCATCTTCGGACACGGCTACGGCTCCTCACGGTTCGACTTCCTGGGCTTTGCTCACGCCTTCAACCGCGTCGGCATGGCCGCATGTGCCATCGACTTCCCCGGCCACGGCCCCACCGTCAGCGAGAACGACCTGCCCCTCATCGAGGCGCTGCTGGGCTCCAAGAACCTGCTGCCCTTCTTCTATCACCTCAAGGACAGCCGCTACCGCGACCTCAACAACGACGGTCACCCGGACTCTGGTGGCGACCAGTGGTCGGCTGACCCCTTCCACACCCGCGACATGGTTCGTCAGTCCGCCGTGGATTGGATGGCCATGATCAAGAGCTTCCAGCACTGCGGCGACGACTCGATGACCATGACCCTCGAGACCGAGCTCGGTCCCCAGCAGACCGAGGCGACTCAGGTCAGCTGCGACTGGGACAACGACGGCAACGCCGACCTGGGCGGACCCGATGCCAAGTTCTACATCGTCGGCGGCTCGCTCGGCGGCATCAACGCCGCGGTCTCGGCGGGAGTCATCCCGGAAGTGACCGCATGGGCGCCCATCGTGCCCGGCGGCGGCACCCTCGACATCGGTGTGCGCACCGAGATCGGCGGCGCGGTCGAGGCCCTTGTCGGCCGTCTGGTGACCCCCATGTTCCTGGGCTTCCCCCAAGAGGACGGCACCCTCGAGGTGCAGCAGATGGTCAACAGCGTCACCGACATGGAGTACCTGCATGTCGGCACCCTGCCCTCGGTTCCAGCCGGTGGAAAGGTGGTCGCCCGCAACCTCGACAACGGCTTGGTCCGCGAAGGCATCATCCCCAGTGACGGCGCCTTCAGGCTCTCGATCGCGGCGGACGGCCTGGACCCGTACGAGAAGCGCGAGCTGGTCGGCATGACCGAAGAAGCTCGCTACGGCTACTACAACGTGCCGAACAACGAAGGACTCGGCGACCGCCTGGTGGTCGAGCTGTACGACGCCGACGACAACTTGGTCGCGACCCTCGACACCTTCGACAAGCAGGTCGTGCACGAGGGCATCACCATGGAGGCCGGCTCCCCCCTCATCGCGGGCTCACACGGCGCCGGCAAGGTGCGCAGCAGCCCAGAGCTTCGGCGCTTGGCCATGGTCCTGTCCTCGGCTCTCGAGCCCGGTGACGCCATCTCCTACGCCCCCCACTGGATTGACCGCCCCTTCGAAGAGCTCGACGGCGAGCCCCTGAACATCCTGGTCGTGCCGACCGCTGGCGACTCCATCGTCAACGTCAACACCGGCATCGCACTGGGCCGCGCCTCGGGCATCCTGTCCTATGACACTGTGGATGAGCGCTACGGCACCACCGTCGACCAGTGGCTCATCGACCGCAAGGTCGTGCAGGGCTTGGCCGAGCACGGTCCCTACACCGACGAGACTGGCCGCCCGGTGTTGTTCGACATCGACGACCTAGACAACGGGACGGACGGTCTGGGCGCCCCCAGCGACATTCCCTTGCGAGCCATGCGGGACACCAGCGTGGGCGTCAGTGGCTTCCGAATGCCCTACGTCAAGGTCAACGGCAGCCACGGATTCGCATTGCCGACTCCAGACGCCGACTTCGATATCAACACCTTCGCGATCAGCCAGATCGCCTGGTACTTCGCCACCGACGGCACCGAGCTGACCGACGACCCCTGCATGGCGACGTCGAGCTGCGATTTCATGCTGCCCATTGTGTGGTCTAGCGACGAGGAGGCGAACTGATGACTGCCATGACCCTTCTGTTGGCCCTGTGCGGCAGCGCACACGCTGAAGACACCGAAACCGGCTGGAGCACCACCGGCGAGCTGCGAGAGCTGCTGAGCACGGGCACGGACTTCGAAGTCGACGCCGACGGCACGACCATCGGCCAGGGAGCCCACCTCGACCAGCGCTTGCGCGTTGGCGCCTCGCACAAGGGCTTCATCACCCACTTCGAGACCGAGTGGGACCTGTTCACCGGCCAGCTTGCCGGGGACACCTGGGACATCGCCCGCAGCGGCGACGAGCGGCGACGCGATGTGCATGGCGCACTGACCCTGGGCGGCCTGCAGCCTCGCAAGCTGTCCGTTGGCGGCTATGTCGGCAATGCGGACGTCGAGATTGGCTTGATGACCTCACACTGGGGCCTCGGCTTGGTGGCCAACGATGGCGACCACCAGCCCCTGTTCGGCCGTGAGGACTTCGGCGACCGCGTGCTTCGCGCCAAGGTCACCATGCTGCCTTGGAAGACGCGGGTCGGCGCTGCTGCCCCCACCTTCATCGTGCTGGCGGTCGACACCGTCTTTGCCGACGACTTGGCGCTCCTGTCCGAAGGTCAGGTGGCCAACCAGGCCGTCGCGGCCATTCTGCACGACCCGGGCGAGGACGCCACCAAGTGGGGCCTATACGGCGTGTTCCGCAACCAGCTTGAGCCGGGCATGGAACGGGCGACCCAAGCGGGTGTGCTCGACGCCTTCGGCAGCCACCCCATCGAGCTCAACGACGAGCTGACCCTGACGCTGGCAGCCGAGTCGGTCGGCATCATGGGCCGCACGAGCCGCGCCCAGTCCTACAACGCCACCGACGGGCTCGCACTGCGTTCGGGAGCCCTGGTCACCAAGGCCACGCTCGAGAGCCCACGCTTCGACGCGCACCTGAACTTGGGTGCATCCTCTGCAGACGGCCGACCGGACGACAAGCGCAGCCTGGACTTCACCGCAGACCGCGACTTCGGCGTGGGCATGGTGCTGTTCGACGAGGTCATGGGCGGCATCGACGCCGGCACGCACTCCCTGCTCACCGACCCGGTGTACAGCGGTCAGGCTCCCGACGGAGTCGAGCTGGTCGCCAACGAGGGCGCGTGGCGGCGCGCGGCCTACATCCAGCCGGCCATCGCCGTGCGGCCCATCGACCAGCTCGAGCTAAAGGTGGGCATGGTGTCGGCCATCTCGACGGGACCCATCGCACAGCCCTTCTACAGCTTCCGCAACGGCGGAGTGCCACGCAATCACCTGAACCAAGACACAGCTGGAAAGCGCGGTCTGGGCAACGAGATCAACTGGGCCCTGAGCCTTCAGCCGAAGTCGACTGAGGTCATGGAAGAGGAGTGGAAGGTGCAGCCGCGCCTCGAAATTCAGGGCGGTCACGCAATGCTCGGCGAAGCCCTCGGCGGCGGAACCGTGAGCCTTGTCCAGTCGGCACTGCGGGTCGACTGGTAGCACCAGCCCCTCGCGGCCAGTGCGGTACTCTGTCGGTCTGCAGGAGGACCGATGCGTACCCTTCTTTCTCTGACGCTCGCCCTGACCGGTTGTGGCTCGTTCACCGTCACCACGGACGTGCCCGAACAGCTGGTCGAGAGTATGCACGCCGCAGAGACGCCCGAAGCCCGCGGCGTGCTCGCACTGCTCAACCACCCAGCCACAACCAAGCTGGTGCTCGAGTCCGATGTAGGGATCACAGCCCGCGCTGCACGCAACATCGTCGAGCACCGCAACGGCGCCGACGGCGAAGCGGGAACCGATGACGACGACCGCTTCGACACGATCGAGGAAGTGGACGACGTCCCACAGGTCGGCGACGCCACGCTCGAGGCGATTCTCGCCTATGCACGATTCCAGCCCCAGGCCCGATCGACATCTCCAATGCGAAGTCGCTCCTCGAGCCCATCCACGAGCAGCGTGAGTGGGAGGTCACCTGGAGCGAGAGGGGGGTCGAGCAGCGCACGGTCGGCGACGCCTTCGACAACTACACCAAGGCCGAGGACTGGTGGGAGGACTACCAGCGCACCGAGGCTGTGCAGTGGCAGCAGGTGCGAGACATCTTCGAGCGCGACTTGAACAGCAGCACGGTGTTCCGCATGGGCGAGAGTGACGGCAGCTGGCTCGTAGGCGGCATCGACGTCTTCATCGTCGGCTTCACGGCTCAAGGCGACTTGGTCGGTGTCTACACGGTCTCGATCGAGACCTGACAACGAACGGGACGGCAATCGGGGCCGACGAAGGTTCAGTCCCGGCGGCGGGTCAGCACCAGTCCGAACAGTCCCAGCAAGCCCAAGAAGCTCGTGCCGCCAACCGCTCCGGTGGTGCACTGGCAGCCGGACTGCTGGTAGTCGGGAAGCTCGGTATAGTCGACCTCGACCTCGATCAGCACCGGGGTTGGGTCGACGTTCATCCAGCTATCGCGCGCCTTGACCTCGACAGTGTGAGGTCCTTCTTCGAGGCCCTCGAGGTCGATCTCGGTCGTCGTCTGCCAGATCTTCCAGCCGCCGTCATCGACCTGCCAGCTAAAGGCCAGCTCGCCCTCGCGGTCGTCTTCGCCAGTCCAGCTGATGTTGTAGGCGCCCTCGCCCAAGGCCTTGACCTCGCCGAAGGTGTCCGGTGGCACCACGTCCACCTCGGGGTCGTCCTGGTGGTACAGGCTGACCCAGAGCAGCAACGCGCCGTCTTCCCGTTGCAAGTCGTCCATGCGCATCACCAGCTCCCAGAAGTGGTACTGCGATGCGAACAGGGTCATGCCCTGCATCTGGTCTTCGAGCCAGCCAATCATCCAGCTCTCGAGGAAGGAGCGGAAGCGATCCGAGGCGCCGTCCCGGTCACTGATGATGTGCTGGGCATCGAACTCGAGGAACTCGAGCTCGAGGTCGGCCAGAGCCAGCTTGAACGCGGTGGTGTCGTGGTCGATCACCAGCTGAATGCTGCCCTTGACGTTCGCCTTGGCCAAGATGACGTGGTTGGCCGGGTCGTTCTGCGGACCGATCCAGATCTCCAGCTCTTCGATCTCGATGCTGGTGCCCTCGGGGGTAATGGTGGCCACCGGCGCTTTGGTGGCGTGAGCCGAGGCATCGAGAATGCCCACGACGGGGTCGAACTGGTCTTGGACCTCGAGCAGAAGCTGTTCGATGAGGTCCGAGTTCAAGCACCACCAGCCGTTGTAGAA
>CAYYHT010000075.1:0-16240 GCA_964471355.1 uncultured Enterobacteriaceae bacterium | reverse complement strand
CGGTTGCCAGACTGCTTTTCTTCTTGTCGGCGCAGCACACGGTGGGCGCGCTTGAGGCCCTTTGAGACGATCACCGAGGCGTCGAGCTGCCCTAGGTCTGCGGCAAAGGCGTCATTGTCGAACTGACCGGTACCCATCGAGGCCTGCATCTGCAGGACCAAGGCCTCCATGATCGCGTGCAGCACGGCGTGACGGTTGGTGCCCTCTTCGGTCAGGCGCTCGACGGTCAGGCGCACCACCGGGGGATTGTTCGACGCGATCTGGGTCTCGACTGCCGCGTGAAGATTGGCGTGCAGATCGGCATTCAAGGCCCGACCGGCGTGCAGAATGGGGTTGGGATTTTGGGTGTGCCAAGCCACCATCGATGTGGTGCGCTCTCGCTCATCCATCTGCAGCCAGGCGTCGGGGTCTGGGGCGGTTGCGGGGTCGTGCATGTGATGGGCTATCGGGGGCGCGGCCATGTGCGGAAAGGTTGGTGCGAATAGTACTTGGGCCGTCTGTCGATGCGTACGTGAAGCCAAGGTACGCCCAGTCCGGACGTGCTCACCCAGAAGGGGTCGGGTCGACCGAACCACGTGCGCTCGACGGCAGCTCCGACAGCGACCCAGAGGGCGTGGACCTGTTTGTGTGGGGCGTTTCGCACGAACGTCGCCAGATGTGGGTAGCAATCTCGGTTGGCCATCTTTTTGGGGGAGACGAGGGTGGCGTCCCCAGAGAGGTTGGCGAAAGTGGCCACTGGCGCGGGTCCGACCAGGGCCCCCGGAAACGGATGCCGATCGGGCTCGACCAACGCGAGGGACGGGCTGTTGTTGAGCACGAACCCGAATGGTTCGTCCTGTGTGGCGTGCGAGACCGGCACGGTCTCCCAGAAGACCGCCTGGTGGGGGCAGTCGGCAATGGCGCGGATCAGCTGATCGCGGAGTGCGGGGTCGTTCTGCAGACCCGCAGCGACTTCGGCCCAGGACAGGGCGCGACCCTCGCGTTTCAGCGACTGCTCGATGGTGCCAGTCATGCCCCAGTGTAGCCGGTCGCGATATGGCGGGTCGATGAGCGAAATACGAATCGACCCCACCCTCTGGCCGCGCCGGCTTATCTACCAGCACTACCGCGGCATGGGAAATCCCTACCTGTCGCTCACGGTGGATGTCGACTGCACCGACATGTACGCGTCATGCAAGGCCCGCAAACGGTCGCTATTCGCGGTGATGATGTGGCGACTGGCCCGCGCCGCAAACACTGTGCCGCAGCTTCGGCAGCGCATTCGACTGCAGGACGACGAGCATGTCGTCGAGCACGACATCGTGCACACGGCGTTCACGGTGGGGGCCGCAAACGGACTGTTCAGCTACGCCGATGCGCCGCTGGTCGACGACGAGGCTGAGTTCTGCGAGCTCGTCGCGGCGGCGTCTGCGGTGGGTGCGCAGGCCGATCTGATTCCGATGGAGGGCAAGCGAGACGACCTGCTCTTCCTAAGCTGTCTGCCCTGGGTGCACTTCACAGCCATCTCGCATCCGATGGACACCGGCGCCACCCACACCGTCGACACCGTGCCGCGCGTCGCCTGGGGGCGCATCTCGCAGCGAGGAGACCGTCGGGTGCTGCCGGTCAACATCCAAGCGCACCACGCGCTCGTGGACGGTGGGCACTTGGGAGCCTTCTATAGGGCGCTGGAGCATGAACTCGGTGAGGCGAAGCTCGCCGGTCCTTGATCAGCCTAGGGCATAGACGAGGTTCGCGGCCTGACCGGCGCGCTTGTGCTTCGGCCTCCAGAACTTCGAGATGCGGCCTCGCCAGCTGCTCTTCAACCGGGCGCGGAACCCTTCGGGGGTCTGACCCGTCTCTTCGAGGGCGCGGTCGAACTCGTCGCGAGCCTTGTTTCGGGCCTTGAACAGCATCATCTGCACCCGGCTGTGGGCATTGACCTCGCCGTCGCCGGTGGTCTCGATGGGGATGAACAGGCTGGTCGGGTGCTCGGACTGCACGATGGACTGCACTCCGTCGGACACGCCACTCGATGGCATGCAGCCGAACGGCTTGACCGACAGGGTCATGTGGTTGACCTCGTCCTCGATGAAGTGCAGCAGCTTGCCGACTTCCATGTGGCCTTCGCCGCCTCGGATGTTGTTGTCGTAGTGGGCGGCCGCGAGTCGCGCGATTTCGTCCATGTCCGGCAGGTGGTAGCCGTGCAGGCCCAGCACGGTGGCGTAGGTATAGAACACCCCTCGCATGGCCCCGTCTGCCGCCTTGAGAATCCACAGCTTCTTGGTGGCGTCCTTGCCCTGCAGGCCTCGTCGGCTGCCGTCGGCATCGCGCAGACGCATGCGGTCGATGGTGTCGTACTTGTTCTCCCACACCATGAAGAGCAGCCAGTTGATCAGCGGCTGAATGTCGACCTCGGCGCCCTCTTGCTCCAAAAAAGACTGCATGTGGTAGTTGCCGTCGCCTTCGGTGGTCATGGCCCAGAACTCGCCGATGACGCTGACCACGGGCTTGGGCTGGCTGCGGTCGAGCTCGATTTTTCGGAGCAATCGACGGCACTTGAGCAATGCCAGCACAACGCTGCCGTTCGCCTCGAGGGCGTCTCCGACCAGCTTCTTGCACTCGGTCATCGTCTTGTTGACGCTGCCGGGAACCACCTCGTAGGGGCGCATGCGGTAGCCGACGAGGTTGAGAGTGTCGCCGGCCAGCAGTCCCGTGACCAATGCCACGGCGAAGGCGGCGTTGAGCTTCAATCCGAGCTCGTCGCCGGTGGCCTGTTTTATGCCGCCCTGCTGCTGGAAGAGCATGACCCGGAAGCCCTCGAATCCGCTGTCCCGCAGTGCCTTGCGGTATTCGGTGACGTAGGTGCCGAACCGGCAGGGCCCACAGGCGCCGGCAGTCAGGAACAGGTGCTTCTCGATGATTTCTTTGGTGGGAATGCCGTGCACGTCCCGCATGGTGACCAGGTGCTTGATCAAGTTGCCGACGGTGAAGTAGGTCGGGCTGCACTGGCCCCGGTTACCGAACTCTTTTCCGAAGGTCAGGGCGTCGTTGTCGGGCACGTCCATGACTTCGACGTTGTAGCCGATGCCACGCAGTGCGCGGCTGGCGAGCTCGTCGTGGGCGAGGGACAGGCCGCTGATCCACATGGTGGTGTAGGCGCGCTGTTCGCCGGTGAACACCTTGTTGATGGTCTCGGTGTATTGCTGGCGATGCAGGCCGAGCTTCTTGGACTCCTCTTCGGCAAATGCCGCGAGTTCAGCCTCGAGCTCTTCATCGACTGCAGGGATTTGGCCATTGGGGTCGAGTTCGTCGGGGTTCATTTGGCGGGCACTCCTTCAAGGGGGGTCTGGGAGAGCGGCTTTCCAGCCGCCCGTCTCCGGATCAGTTCAGCGCGCTTGAGCGCAATGCGTCTGGCGAGGGTGGCGCGGGCGTCGGCTTGGTCGGCCAGCTGCTCCTCGACAATCTTCAGCTTGTAAGCGTAGGTCTTGACTCGGATGCCGATCGATCCCACAGGCTTGTTGGCATCGATGTCATGCAGGGCCGAGTACGGCGCCTTGGCGGTGTCGACCAGCTTCTCGATCAGTCCGTAGGTGGGCGCATCGTGGCCGCACTTGAAGCTGGAGAGATCGAGGATGGCAATGTTTGGATGGCGCACAGCCCACCGCGCGGTCCAGACCTTCTGCACGCTGTTCGCGCTGAAGTTCTCGGGCCACACATCGGTGATGTCGAGTGGGTCGGCACCGTCGGTGAAGAACCGCGACAGCCAGGCTTTGTCCTTGGGGATGCTGCGCATCGACAGGATGGGGTAGCCCAGCACCTGGAACTCGACGGGGATGCCGTGGTTGATGCCGGGATCGTTGTGGTACGGCCGTCCGAGCACCACGATGGCGATTCGGTTCTCGCGCTCGACCTGGGCGATGATGTCGCGGGCCCTGTCCTGCAGGTGCTCGTCAAACGCATCGAGCGCCTTCCAGCCTTGGTCTGCAGCGTGGTCAGACTCGTCTTCGGTGATGCCGAGCAGCGGCCCCCAGGTCTCGAACAGGCGCTTCTTGAGCAGCCAGGGCTCGGCGAACTGCAGACTCGAGTCGATCCACTGGATGCCGGCGCGCTCGAAGAAGTCGACCTCTTTGGTGAAGGCGGCCTTGGCGACCTTGGGAGAGCCGGCGACGATCGGGCAAGACGCCGTATCCATTACGTTGGTCACCCAGGAGGGGACCGTGGTGATGCACGGGTACCAGATGTAGTCGAGCGGTCCGCGGCGCTTCTTTTCATCTTCGTGAGCGTGGAAGATCAGGTCGTGCACATGGGCCTGAATGACCTTGCTTGGGAAGCAGGGATCGATGGAGCCATAGCGACCGCCCTCGACCCACATCTCTTCGTCGGTGGGCACGCTCCAGATGACGTTGCGCTTGGGGATGCCCACGCTCTCGAGGTAGGTGCGGAAGAACGGGCCCATGGAATACATGTTCAGCACGCGCGGCAGGCCAATCTTCACGTTGGAGAGGTCGACATTGCTGCGCTTGAAGCCGCGCTTGAACGCCCGGCGGGCGATGCGCTTGAACGACAGTCGAGTGACCGCGACGTCCTCTTTGGTCGAGCCTGCCAACGGTTGGGGTTCGGGCTCGTAGAAGTGCTTGAACGCGAGTTCGCCCTCTTCCTCGACGAGATTGGGGTACTGGCGCTGAACGATGCGGCGCTCGCGATTGAGCTCCTTGAGCGCTTCTTTGCTCTCGACGGTGCCCTTCTCGCACGAGAAGCCGCTGATGTAGCGGCTGGTGCGCCCATCGGGGGTCTCGGTGTCGATGAAGGTTCGGCTGCACTCGTTCGGGCAGAAGTGGCAGACGGTGCTCTCGTCGTTCACGGTCTGGTACTGCAGATCGATGGCCTGGTCCATGCCGATGAAGGTGCTGGAACCGCGCCTGCGGACCACACGGAGCGTCTCCATGGCGGCGCCGATTGCTCCGGCCTCTCCGCAGTGTGGGTGCACGACGATGTTGGCGTTGGGCACGCGGTCGGCGATGTAGTCGACCTGGGCCTTGAGGGCGGCGAGGTTGCGCTGAGTTCCGCCCTGCAGGACGAACGTCGTGCCGAACTTGGCCAGACGAGGGACGCCGACGACGTACTGCCAGACGTTCTTGGGCAGTACCTGGGCCAGACCCGCGAGCATCTCGGCTTTCTGGAATCCCTCCTTTTGGAAGTTCACCCGGTCGGCATCGAGGAAGACCGCGCAGCCGTACGAGAACTTCGGAGCCAGCGAAGCCGAGAAGGCGGTGTCTGCGTAGTCCTCGAGCTCGACGCCGAACTGATCGGCCATGGCTTGCAGCAGCATGCCGTTTCCGGCGGAGCACTGGTTCGACAAGCGGAAGTCGCGCACGTCTCGCCCGCCGTCCTTGGTCTCGCCCAGGAACAGCACCTTGATGTCCTGCCCGCCGATGTCGCACACCACGTCGGCCTGGGGAATGAAACGCACAGCGCTCATCATATGAGCGACGGTCTCGACGATGTTCACGTCGGCGCGGACGGACTCTTCAAGCACATTTGCAGCGTACCCGGTGGCGCCAAACCCCATGCATTCGAGGGTCGCACCCTGGTCTTCGACGTACGCTTTGATCTGCGCGAGGATGTCCTTGGTGTCCCGAATCGGGTTGCCCTTGGACATCGTGTACGCCTTGTACAGAATCTCGCCGTTGTCGTAGTCGACCAGCACGGCCTTGCTCGACGTGCTGCCGCCGTCGAGTCCGATGACTCCGCGCACCACTTGGCCAGGCTCGAAGACCGCGTCGTCGAAGCTGGGCAGGGTGTACTTGGCCAAGAAGGTGTCGAGCTCGTCCTGCGTCTGTACGAGCGGGCCTCCGGCTGCCGCGCCCAGGCGTGCTGACCGGCCGTTGAGCATGTAGTCCTTGAGGCCGTCGAGTCCCGTGTAGCGACCGGCGTCTGGGTCGTCGACCGAGTCGGCGAGTCCGAACACAACCGCCCCGAATGCGGCGTAGTACTGCGCGTTGTCGGGGGTGAAGATCAGCTCTTCGATGGGGATGGACTTGTCGTAGTCGTAGCCGCGTGAGTCCCAGGTCTCGGGAATGCGCATGCGCCAGCACTGCACCAGGAAGGGCAGGTAGCAGTTCGGCCCGCCGAGCAGCAGCACCTTGCTGTGCAGCGTATTTCCGCGGGTCAGCACCGAGAGGTTCTGATGAACGATCGCGTCGGCGAGGGAGTTCATGACCTCGAGGCTGGGGATGCCCGACTTGACGAGATTAACGATGTCGGTCTCGGCGAAGACGCCGCACTTGGCGGCCACATGGTGCAGCATGGTGGCATCGAAGTGAATGCGGCTGACCTCTTCGGGGGTCATGCCGACCTTTATCATGCACTTGTCGATGGTGGCGCCGGTGCCGCTCGCGCACTTGTCGTTCATCGACGTCAGTGCTGTCTTCTGGTCCTCTCCGTCAGCACCTTTGGTCTGGCGGAACATGATGATCTTGGCGTCCTGACCGCCGAGCTCGATGACCGACCCCACATCGGGGTGAAGCTTCTCGACCGCAAGGGTGACGGCGTTGACCTCTTGCACGAACTTGGCGCCGATTGGGGCCGCCAGGGGACTCGATCCGGAACCCGTCACAAACACGCGAATGTCTTTTGTTCGCGGGAATGCGTCGCCGATGCGGACCAGGAACTCGAGCACCATCTCGGGCTGTCGGGTCTCGTGTCGCTCGTATTCGGACCACAGGATCTCGAGCGTATCGGGATCGCACACGACGGCCTTTACGGTGGTCGAGCCAATATCGATTCCGATGCACACTCGTTCGGCGTAAGAAACTGCGGACACACACACCCCGCGACTGACACGCCAGTCTAGTGCGGACTGACACGCGTGTCTAGTGGCGAAAACCATAGGCGTGTCTCGGTTTGTCCCCCGATTGGGTCGACGCATCCATGGCTGATTGCGTCGACAGACGGCACCTGCGTTGCCATCTACCAGCCGACGCCTGGCCGCGGGAAAATCAGCACGGAGCCCTAAAGATCCATGGCGTGCCGTGGCGCACGCCACAAGCACACCGTTCGTGCCGTGGGGGGACATTCACACCCTTGTCCGCCTCATCCCAAACGTGCGTCCCTTCTGCATTCTGCAGAAACCACGGCCGAACTGCGGGCGGATGACCGGACTTGCGGGCTAGGGCCCCACGTCTGATGTTCGCCGGCGCCAGCATCGATGACGTCGAGATCGCCTGGGAGTAGTCAGGACTCGGTTCGGGCCACCGGCACCGGGCTGACCGCAAATCGGTTCTTTCCCTCTCCGGACTTGCCCTCAGCGAGCTCGTCCATGGCTTGTGTGGCCAGCGCGTCGACGTGCTCATTTCCGGGCTCGCCCTGGTGGCCGCGTACCCAGGTCCACTTGACGCGGTGCCGGTTCTGCAGCTGGTCGATGAGCTTGAGCAGGTCGACGTTGGCCACGTCCTCTCCGCTGCCCTTCTTCCAGCCGCGGCGCTTCCAGCCGGGCATCCATTCGGTGGCGGCGTCCTTGAGGTACTTGCTGTCGGTGCGCAGCTCGATGGGCTGGTTCTGGCCCCGCAGGGTGCTGAGTGCCTCGATGGCCGCCTGCATCTCCATGCGGTTGTTGGTCGTGTCGCGGGCGCCGCCCCAGCGCTCGAGGGCGCTTCCGGAGTGCGTGTCGATGAGCAGCATGCCCCAGCCGCCGACCCCGCCAGGATTCCCGCGGCAGCCGCCGTCGGTGTAGGCCACGGTTCGCATGTCGCTGGGTGCTGCCTGGGTGATTTCGGTCGCGGCCTTCTTTGCGCCGGGCTCGGGTGCCTCGGGCTCTGGCAGCGTCTTTCGCGCGGTCTGGGCCAGCAGCTTGACTGGCTTGAAGTCGGCTTCGGACGACTTCTTGAGCGTCCACATCAGCTTCAGGCGCAGGTCCTCGACCGACAGCTGCTTGACCAGGTCCAGGTGTTTCACGCCGCCTGGCTTCTGCCAGTCGCGGTCGCGCCACGACTCCATCCAGTCGTTGCCGACGCCTGCCAGGGTCTCGTTGGAGGTACGCACCTCGACGACCGTGCCGTCGGGAAGTCGACTCAGACCTGCGACCGCGGCCTGCATCGCTCCGCTATAGGCGCTGCCTCCGACCACGGCGCCGGATGCGGTGGTGGGCTCGTTGCCGGCGGTGCTCCAGGCCCAGCCGACGTTGCCGCGGAATGCAGAGGAGCTGACGTACAGAACGGTCATGAGCAGCGACTAACCGCGCGTCATTTCCTCATCGACAGGCCGATCCCCCCACCCATTCCACGGGTCGCGTTGTTGGCCCAGACGTCGAACGCCAGCCGGCCCTCAATCGCCAGCCCCTTGTCGTTGAGGTCGTACAGAACCAGAGGCCCGATGTTCATGCCCTCGCGGGTATACAGGTCGGTCCCCAGCGCCTTCATGAGCTCAAAGCGCACCATCGCAATGAGCTTGCCGGCGGTGTACCCGGTGGTGTCGCTGATCACGAGGGTGTCGAGGAAGTTGAGGTTGGGATTTTCCCACCCCATGAACGCCTCGGTACGGAATCGGTAGCCGATGGCGGCATCGCTCCAGACCTTGCCCTTCGATGCGCCACCGAGCACCCAGGCGGTGACGTCGATCTGCCCATCGCCAATGCGCGGAAAGTAGTCCTGGTAGTCGCCGAAGTCCTTGCCCACCCCATCGTTGGCGTATCCGGGGACCTTCACGCTGACCGCTGTCGCGAGGGGTTTGCCCTTTGGCAGCAGTGCGGTCTGGACCGACACCGTCACATCGGCCATGCGAATGGTGGATGCTCGGGGACGCCCCCGTGGATTGTCTCCGCCTGGAGCGGCCAGGTACAGGGTGTTCCAGGCTAGCGGGACCTGCGCCACAAGCATGACCGGATGCTGCTTGATCAGGCCCACTTCGCCGTACAGGACGGTCTGTGCTCCCAAGAAGCTCTGACCTTCCGGGGTCTCGTAGTCCGGCGCCACATACTCGCTGGCTGCGTACATGTCCTCGCCAGCTTTGACGTAGAACGAGCCCTGGGTGCGGGTCCATGCCCCGGCTTGAGCCGTGCCAGTCGCCAGCAGCGTGGCCAGCAGCCAGCTCATGCGACGGTGATCGCGATCTGCATGCCGCCGTCGTACCCAGCGAGGCGGTCGGTTCCGTATGGGTCGTCCGACGACATGTCGCCGCTCTCGGTCGTGACACGGATGCGTGCGGTGTGCTGGCCCGCATCGGACGGCTCCCAGGCATAGCTCCACAGCGTCCAGCGATTCTGTCCCGGCGCGTAGTCGAGGGTGCAGTCATCCCAGCTCTGGCCGTCGTCAAAGGTGATCTCGACGCGCACGACCGGGTCAGCGCCCGCGTAGGCCGTACCGACCATCAGCGTGGACGCCATGGGCAGGGTGGCGCCCTCGTTCGGCCACATGATGAAGCCGTTGGTCTTGTAGTAGCTCTGGGCATCCCAGCCGCGTCCTTCCCAGTGTCCGACGTACTCCTCGCTGATAAAGTCGATGCGGGTCAGCCACTTGGGGTTCTTCATGCCATATCGGGTCGGCACGATCAGCCGAACGGGGCCTCCATGGGCCACGGGCAGGGGGTGGCCGTTCATCTCCCACACCAACCAGACGGGAATTTCGAGGTCCGCGATGGGAATCGAGGTGTGGTAGCCATCGACCGTCTCAAAGCGCATCTCGAAGTTGGCAGCACGCCACGACACACCCATCTGATCGAGCACGTCGGACAGGTGCATGCCGCCCCAGATCGCGTTGTCGATCAGCCGGTTGCGGGGGCCGCTGCCGATGCACTGCAGGGTGTGCTCGAACTCGGTGATGGGCAGTGAGGCCAGGAAGTCGCGGTCGATGACGGCGAGCTCTTCGCCTTGGTCGCTGATGACCAGCTCCCAGTTGTCGAACAGGTCGTCAGAGGGAATGGTGCCGTATTGGTAGACATAGAACTGGCTGTTGTCCGAGATGGGCTCGAACTCGGGCGGCTCGGATTGGTTGGCGCTGTCCACTGGCAACACCAGCGTGTCGCAGCCCTGCAGGAACGTGAGGGCTCCGGCTGTGGTGCCAAACCAGACGACCTGCCTTCGACTGACCTTGGACACACCTTCCTCCACACAACAAGGGCACTATGACCCCGGTACGCGCCCGGTGCCGATCGGTTTCACAAGAGTTCCGAAAACCATCGCCGAGTACCCGCCGGCGAACAGTGCGAGGAAGGGCAGGGATGCCCACAGCCCGTCACTGGCCGCCAGAGCGAAGGCGACCCACAAATAGATCGCGAGCATGGCCTCGACCGCGACCAAAGGGGGGCGGGGCATGCGGTACAGCTCGGTGGTGGCTTCGCCTCGCTTGGGGGTGCGCTCAAAGGTGCCCACCGGCCCAAACAAACCCGCGATCACAGCGGCCGTCTGGCTGATCGACAGGGCGAGCCCGACGCCGAGTACTGCGGGAATGCGCAGCCACCGGCGACCCGCTGGGGTGCCGGAGCGAGCCACAGCCGTCGCATAGAAGGCCAGCATGGAGCAGAAAGCCAACACAAAGACGCTGACGTCTACAGCGGCTAGCCAGAGTGGGCCGCCCTGTCCTCGCGCAGCAATCGCCACCGGCAGCAGCAGCGCCAGAATGCCCATCAACGGGTAGCCCAAGTTCGCCGTCAGGTGGGCGGTCGCATCGAGCTTGACCCGCAGCGATGCCGGGCTGCGCCAGATGCGGCCCAGCAGCTTGCGGCCTGTCTGGATCGAGCCCCGTGCCCAGCGCGCCTGCTGGGTCTTGAAGGCCACGATGGTGTCGGGCAGCTCGGCGGGCACCACGACGTCATCGAGGTACTCGAAGCGCCAGCCGGCCAGCTGCGCGCGGTAGGACAGATCGAGGTCTTCGGTCAGGGTGTCGTGCTGCCACCCGCCCGCGTCGACGATGGCAGCCCGGCGCCACATGCCGGCGGTGCCATTGAAGTTGAACCAGCGACCCGTGTGGTGGCGGGCTGCGTGCTCTACACAGAAGTGTGCGTCCAGCAGCGTGGCCTGAGTGCGCGTGACCCACGAATCGTCGGCATTCAGGTGACCCCAGCGGGCTTGCACCATGCCGACGTCAGCGGCGGCAAACCAGGGCACCAGCCGCTTGATGAAGTCAGTACGGGGCAGGAAGTCGGCATCCAGGATGGCGATCAGGTCGCCATCGGCGACGGCGAGTCCGGCCTCGAGGGCACCGGCCTTGAATCCAGGGCGCTTGTCGCGGTGCAGAAGGGTGGCGGTGATGCCTCGGTCATTGAGCTTGCGAACCGCCTCTCGAGCGCGGTCGGTGGTGTCATCGGTCGAGTCGTCGAGCACTTGAATGCGCAGGGCGTCGGCCGGGTAGTCCAGCGCGCCCACGGCCTCGATGAGTCGGGTTGCGACGTGCCGCTCGTTGAACAGCGGCAGCTGCACGGTGACGACTGGCCACTGCTGGGGTTCAGCCGGAGGTGTGCGTGGCGACAAGCCCCAGACGGCCCAGATCATCCACGCTCGTTGGGCCCCCATGGCGCATAGCGGCATCAAGATCATCAGGTACAGCAGCAGGATGGCGGTCTGCATGAGTCAGGGGATGCCAGTCATGCGTTGGAGTCGCTGCCGCCTTCGTCTTTGTCGTAGAAGGACTCGGCGATCTGCTTGTGCTTGGCCGCTTGGTACTCCTCGGTCACCATGGTGGCGATGCCGAACTCGCGCTCGGCGACGTCCTGGGCCCAGCCCATGCGGTCGGCTGCCTTGTAGAAGAAGTAGGCTTCTTCGGGCTCGACAAAGTCGTCGCTGAAGATCACATCGGCCAGCACCGACAGCACCCAGCGGCGCTCTGCTTGGTCGTCAGTGAGCTTGAGTACCTCGTCGACAGCAGCCGGGGCCGCGCCCTTGTTTGCGGGCGTCTTGAGGATGTCGTTGACCACCGCTGCAGGGGGGCGTCCGAGGGCGTCGGTGCGCTCGGCCAATCGTTTCTGCAGGGTCTCGATCTCTTCTGCACTCACCGCATTCTTGAAGCGACTCGCTTCAATGGACAGCACGGCCGCCAGCTCGGCGATGCGGCGAGCCTTCTGTTCTGGGGTCGTATTTGTCGCGACCGGAGCCGGTGTGGATTTTGGCCCGTACTGCATCCACGCAAAGAGACCGCCGCCGCCGAGTGCCAACAGCGCCAAGCTGACCACGAGAATCGTGGTGCTGGACATCAGCCTTCTCGGTCGGGGATGGATTCGCCAACGGGCACGCCGATGATCTGCGCGAGGTCCTTGGCCAGATCTTCGGCCCACTGAAGGTCCGTGGTCAGCTCATGTCGGCCATAGGTCGGGTCGAGTCGCGCAGTCCAGTTGGTGGTCTCGGCGATCTCGATGGTGGTGTCTTCTTTGAGGCGAATCTCGGCGCCTTGTTCATACCAGCCGGGGCTGGCATAGGTCTGAACCGCGGCGATCTGCTTGGCAGGCACCGGCGGGCGAGGCCCGGAGCGGTGAAGTTCTTCGCCGTCGAGCCAGAACGCCTTGCCGCCCTTTCGGGACCACAGGGTCCAAGCGGCAGAGCCGATGGTCCACACAAAGCGCCAACGAGCGCTGCCTTCGACGTCCCAGCGCCCCATTCGGGACGGCTCGAGGCCGGTGGCGAGCTCGATGATGTCGTCTTCGGTGGGAATCGCATCGACCATCAGTGTGATTTCGTCATCGTCACCGATGGCAAACACACCGATGCGCGTTCTTTCTTTTCCGCCGGACACGAACAGGAGCGGTGATTCACACAGCTCATGCTCGTCTACAGCGTCGATGATGTCGTCGATAGACAGCTCGGGGATTTTGGCCATCTTTGTCCCCCAGTACACTTGAGTGCCGCATATCCCATGGAGAGAGCAGATGGATGCCCAGACCATTCGGGGGTCGGCCGATCGCGCATTGATGGCGGAGATCCTGGCCGAAGATATTGTTCAAGACGCGCTCAGCCAGCTCGAGCAAGCAGACGAACCTTGGGGAACAAGACGATCCTTGCTGGCGACGGCCCTTCGTCTGACGAGGCCTGTCGCACCAGAACTGCACGACATCCTCGATCGCTGCATCGACACCCTGGGTGTGCAGATGGATGTCGAGGCCTACGTCTACCCCTCAGCGCAGTTCAACGCCGCGTGCACGCCTCCCGAGAACGGGCGCGTGTTCATCCTCATCGCCAGCTCCCTGCTCGAGGGCTTCGAGTCCGACGAGCTGACCTTTGTGCTGGGGCATGAGCTTGGGCACCACGTCTATGAACACCACAAGATTCCGCTCGGCATCTTTCTGAGCGGAAAGGTACCGGTGCCCGTTCCGCTGGCATTGAAGCTGACCGCCTGGCAGCGCCATGCCGAGATCTCAGCCGACCGGGCGGGCATGGTCTGTGCTGGCACGCTCGAGGGCGCTGCCCGATCCCTGTTCAAGTTGTCGAGCGGACTGCGCGAAGCGCCGAATGATGCGAGCATTACCGCGTTTCTTGATCAGGCTGCAGAGCTGTTCCGCGAGGCCAAGTCCGCCACTTCTGCCGATCAGTACAACCACGACGACTGGATGAGCAGCCACCCATTCAGCCCCATTCGCCTCAAGGCTGCCGAGGCGTTTGTGAAGTCCGAAGCGTTCGTTTCGGGTGGCACGCCGCTGCAGCAAGTGGAGGAGGAGGTGGGCGACCTGATGGCGCTGATGGAGGCGAGCTACCTCGAAGAGGACTCTGTGGGTGCCGAGGCCATGCGCCGGCTGCTGTTTGCAGCTGGAGCTGTCGTCGCCGGTGCATCGAATGGCGTCTCGAAAGACGAGATCAAGGTGCTGGAGTCCCTGTTGGGACCGGGCTCGATGCCGCGTCGCATCAACCCAGAGCTGCTGCGGGAGTACCTTGGAGAGCGCATTGCGGCGGTCGTGGACAAGGTGCGCCCGGCCAGACGTGCGCTGGTGATTCGAGACCTCGCGTCGATTGCCCGGGCGGACGGCCATGTCGATGCGGCCGAGCTGGCGGTCATGCATGAAGTGGCGCGCGAATTGGGGGTTCGTCCCGGCGTCGTTGAGGCAGCCATCGCGGCGCCGACGGATCTGGACTAGTCTGACGCCGTGCTGCTGCTGATGCCACTGCTGCTGGGTTGTCCGCCAGGTCTCGAGACCGGCGACACCCTCGAAGAGGACCTCCCCCCACTCAACGCGAGTGCGACGGTCGACGAGCTCGTCTTTGACGTGTTTCTGAACTTGGTGGGTTCCCGCTCCGAGCGCTACGAGCCCCCCACCGAGCCAGAGCTCGAGACCATGCGCGAGGCGGTCGGCGGCGCGCTGACCGGCTCCGTCGAGCGGGGACGCCTGAACGGCTCGGGCTTTGATCTGACCCGGATCGAGGGCGAGAGCCGCCGCGTCTTTGTGCTGCAAGAGCTCGGTCGCAAGGGCCAAGCGGTGATTCTGTTCGACCCAGATGCGCCCCAAGGTCTGATCGTCGAGGCGCCCCACATCGGGTTCGAGACGGACATCTATGTCGAGGCCACCGCCCTCTTCCAGACCCTGGGTGCACGGGCGCTCATCATCAACGGCGCCCATCGGTGCGCCAACGAGGCCCCATCGGGGTGCGATGGCACCAGCGATGCCTGTGGGGACCCAGACTGGTTCCGCATCTCTGACTCGGCCCACTTTGCCGAGGGACACTTCCAGCTCTTCCACGAAGTGGCGTCCACCACGTGGCCAGATGACCTTGTGGTCCAGCTTCACGGCTTCGGCTGGGACGAGGGCGACCCCGTCTCCTATGTCTCTGACGGCACCAATAGCGTGGACCCGACGAGCATCGGTGCGCTCTTCGCAGACCTACTCGACGAGCGCCTTCCCGACGGTTCCCGCGCGGCATCCTGCAATCGCGAAGCCGACGCCGCATTTGCACGGCTGTGCGGTACGACCAACACCCAGGGGCGCTTCCTGAATGGCAGTGACGATACCTGCGGCACGTCGGCCAGCAGCGCTTCAGGACGCTTCTTGCACATCGAGCAGTCCCTGGCTCTGCGGCGAACCGATGGCGAGGTCCACAGAGGCCAAGTCATCGATGCCGTCCGGGCGCTGTTGAGCGGCGACGCCGAGGAGTGAGCCGCAGGCTGCCTACTCGACCACTCCGGTACGGTCGAGTCCCCAGTACAGCGGCCATAGCAGATTCAGATAGTCGTCGGTCCACGGCATCGAGACCGGCATTCCGGGTGGGTCCGCGGACCATCCCTGGGCGATGAGTGGTGCGAGCGCCGCCTCGTTTCGCGACGCCATCGCCGCGATGTTGGCGTTGTCGGTCGGCCCGAGTTGATCGCGGTGGATGGTGGGGCTGAACACCACGAACATGCCGTGGTGGGCGGTCGACGCTTTGACGATGGGGCGCAAATCGTAGTAGCGGCTCGAGATGTGGAACAGCATCAGGCCGTCGGGCTCGAGGCGGTCGAGGTAGGCGCCGATGGCTTCGACGGTCAGCAGGTGGGTCGGAACGCTGTCGCCGCTGAAGGCATCGAGGCTGACCATGTCGTACATGACGTCTGGGGGCTGCGTGGCCATCTTGAGGCGGCCATCGCCCACCAGCACGCGAACCTCGCCGGGGCTCTCGTCCAGCCAAGTAAACCAGCGCCGGGCGATGCGTTCATTGTCGGGATCGATCTCGTAGAAGTCGACCCGGTCTCCGTCGTAGACCAGCCCACCAACCACTCCGGCGCCCAGTCCGATCACGGCGATGTCGCGGCCCGTGTCGGCACGCAGTGCATAGCCATCGTTGAGGGCGCCTCCCTTGTGGAACAGGCCCGGGGTGATGTTCTTGACGGCGGGGTCCAGGAACTGGCTGCCGTGCTGTGTCGACCCGTGGACCAACATGCGAACGCTGTCGCCCTCGACGACGCGGAACACCCCATAGAAGTTGCGGTACCGGTCGAGGTCGGGATTGGCCCACTGCACCGAGTAGCCAAATAGGGCCAGCGCCAGCCCGCACTGCACGACCACCACGCGGCCTGCACCGACGGGCAATGACGCGTTCTTGAGGCGCTCGATCAGCTCGTTGCCGGCCAGCACGGCAAAGACCGCCGCGAAGACCACGAGCAACAGTGGGTATTCCCAGACGCCGCTGAACCAGACTGGCGGGCCAAAATTGACGACGATGCCTCCGACGCCGCCGCCAAAGGACATCGCCAGGTAGTACCGGGTCAGGTAGCGGGGGTTGGGTCGGCGGGCGTACAGCTCGCCGTGCATGGCCATGCAATAGGCAAAGAACACGGTGGTGTGCAGCACGAACATCCACGCCGAGGTGAATCCG